>JASHTE010000014.1 GCA_030040695.1 Vulcanimicrobiota bacterium
GTCACGGGCTTCTCGCCCTCTGCGGCCGATCAGCTCACGCTCGTGCTCAACGGCAGCTCGCTCTTTCTCGGGCTTCTCTTCGCCGTGAGCGCCCTCGCCTGCGTTCGGCGCTATCTCCACGATCGCGGCGCTCGCCTCGCGGGCGTTCTGATTCCCCTGGTCGGCTCCGTGCTGCTCCTGGTGGTTCTCGGCCTCACGGTCGCGGCCGAGAGCCCCCTCCTGCGCTCCTACGCGCTTGCAGGCGCGTTCGCCGGCGTGGTCTTCACGCTCTGGCGTGGCCGGCTCCGCGCGATAGCAGGGTAAGAAGAGAGCCTCCAGAACAAACGGCGCCAGCGTTCTAGGCGGACGCGCCGACCTATTGGGGATTGCAAGCGTGCGAGCCCCGGCTCTGAGGTGTTGTACTTGAACGACAAAGAGATCATTCTCACTCCCGAAGGCCTCGCAAAATTGCAGCAGGAGCTGGACGAGCTCAAGACCGTCCATCGCCGCGAG
The DNA here is from genome assembly GCA_030040695.1 of Vulcanimicrobiota bacterium. Lineage (GTDB taxonomy): Bacteria > Vulcanimicrobiota > Vulcanimicrobiia > Vulcanimicrobiales > Vulcanimicrobiaceae > Tyrphobacter. The sequence continues at coordinate 493 of JASHTE010000014.1, forward strand.
GTCAACGATCGTATTCGCCAAGCAAAAGAGTACGGCGACCTGAGCGAAAACGCCGAATACGAAGATGCGAAGCAGGAACAGGCGTTTATCGAGGGGCGCATCCTGCGTATCGAGTCGATGATTCGCAATGCGCGCATCATCGACCAATCGGAGTACGCTGCGGGCGAGGTGCACCTCGGCGCGGTCGTCAAGGTGAAGGATCTCAAGAACGACGACAGTTATGAGTTCACGATCGTGGGCTCTGCCGAAGCGGATCCGCCGAACCAGCGCATCTCGAACGAATCGCCGCTCGGCGGCGCGCTGATGGGCCACAAGAAAGGCGACGTCGTCGACGTCACCACGCCGCGCGGTGTGGTGAAATACCGCATCGAGCAGATCAAAGCCAACGGCGCAGCGAAGAAAGTCAAGAAAGCATCCTGACGAGGACGGCGGCTCATCTGCCTCGGAACCGCTCGTCACTCGTCGTCCAAGACTCGCTCCTGCTCGTCGGCCTCGTCGCTCCCGACATCCTGTCTCCGCTCCTCGGTCCGACGTTCCTCGGCATGATGAGCCGACGTCCTCTCCATAAGGATGCGTGCGGCGAAAGGGGAAGGTGAATTTTCTGAACGCCAATTCTCTCGGTAAGACCGAAGCGGCATTGATCGCAGCGAGGCGAGAACACCTCGAGCGGCTGCGTACGCGCAGCGGTGATCCGTTCGCTCAGACGCGTTATCCGGTCGACGCGAGCGCGCAAGAGCTGACGGCCCGGTACGGTTTTCTCGAGAACGGACAGAACGCTGAGGCCGAAGCGTGGTCGATCGCGGGAAGGCTGCTCTCGAAGCGCACGATGGGCAAGACGATCTTCGGCGATCTTCAAGATTCGAGCGGCCGCATTCAGCTGTACGTACGCAAAGACGAGCTTGGCGAGGGCGCGTTTGCGGATTGGGAGGATCTCGAGCGCGGCGATCTCGTCGGCGTGCGGGGCTACATGTTTCGCTCGAAGCTCGGCGAGCTGACCTTGCACGTCACGGCGTCGGCGGTGCTCGCCAAGGCGCTGCAGCCGCTTCCCGACAAGTGGCACGGGCTGCAAGACGTCGAGAAGCGCTACCGGCAGCGGTACGTCGATCTCATCGTCAATCCGGACGTGCGCGAAACGTTCCCGCAACGCAGCCGCATCATCGCGGAGATGCGGCGCTTCATCGACGCGCAGGGGTTCTACGAAGTGGAGACACCGACGTTGCTCCACATCGCCGGTGGCGCCGCCGCGCGCCCTTTCACGACCCACGTGAACGCCCTCGATCAAGCGATGCAGCTGCGCATCGCAACCGAGCTCAACTTGAAACGCCTCATCGTCGGCGGCATCGATCGCGTCTACGAGATCGGCCGGATTTTTCGCAACGAAGGCATCGACACGACGCACAACCCAGAGTTCACCATGCTCGAGCTCTACGCGGCCTATTGGGACGTGCGCGACATGCTCGAGTTCAACGAGGCGTTGCTTGCGCGTCTCGTCGACGTCACGACGGGCGGTAAGGACGAGATCACGTATCGCGAACGCACGCTCTCTTTCAAGCGGCCGTTTGCCCGCGTCGGGTATTTCGATGCGATTGCGGAATACAGCGACGGCCGCTTCACGCGCGAGCGGCTCCTCGATCCGCATGGAGCGGCGACGGCACTTACCGAGCTCGGCATTCCTGCTTCACCGGCGCACGGACACGCGCTCGACAAGATCTTCGAGCACGTCGTGCAAGAGAAGCTGACACAGCCGACGTTCGTGATGGAGTATCCGGCGCTCATCTCGCCGCTTGCGAAGCGCAAAGCGGACGACCCAATGCTCGTCGATCGCTACGAACTCTTCTGCTCGGGGCTCGAGATAAGCAACGCCTTCACCGAGCTCAACGACCCCGACGACCAGCGGGCGCGCTTCGAGGCACAAGCGGCGCAGCGCGCATCCGGCGATGAGGAGATCCCCGAGCCGGATTGGGACTTCGTGCGCGCTCTGGAGTACGGCATGCCGCCGACCGCAGGCATCGGCATCGGGGTGGATCGCTTGGTCATGATCCTTACCGGCTGCGCCTCGGTTCGCGACGTGCTCCTCTTCCCGCTGCAACGCCAACACGGGTGAAGTGGGTTCTTGCGGATATGGACTTGACAAAAGAATACCCCCGCAGCGTGCATGCGCGGATGCTCGGGGTCGTGCAGCTTCCGCGCACCGTCGACAAAGCGAAGGCGACCGCCCTCGGCAACGTCGGCGAGTACCACTATAACTGTCCGATGGACCAGGCTGTTTTGGGCTTCCTCGACATCGACAAGGATCAACTCCTCGACATCGTGCGCACGTCAAAGAGCGACGCGGAGATCGAGGCTCGCCTCGCTCCGATCGTGCGCAAGAAGTCGGCCGCCGAGATCGAGCACTGGAACAACGAGTGGCTGAATCACAAGCCGGAAGGGCATTCACTCGATGCCTTCCTCGCACTGCGCGCGCAGATTGCGCCCGACCGAACGGACGTCGTTACCTGGCCCGACCTTCTCGACCTCGACGAGAGACGTCCGGTGCCGGTGCGAACGC
>JASHTE010000015.1 GCA_030040695.1 Vulcanimicrobiota bacterium
ACCGCAGCCGCTGCCCGTAAGCACTTCGTCGTCGAGCTCGAAGGTGAGCGCGAGCGGTGGGCTGCGCTTCGCAATCGACTCGAGCGCACGCTCGACGATTGCACCTTCATGGCACCCGGCACCGATGTCACCGAGGAACGACCCGTCGCTTTCGACGACGAGCGAGGTTCCGACGCTCGACGTTCGCGCTCCGCGTACCGCAACGAGCGTGGCAACCGCGATCGGCTGCCGTTTGCGCAGTGCCCGAGCGATCTCACCGAAAACCTCACGCATCGGCCGACTCCCATTGCTCGGGCGTGTCCAAGTCGTCGAAGGCGCCGCGATCCGTCGTCGTGAGCGTTTCGCAGCGCAACGAAGTGTCGGCACGGAGGCGAAAGATCGTGTCGCCGTCGGGCAGCGCGAGCGCACGTGAGCGGAGGCGCCGCGAGAAGAGCACGGGATGGCCCGGCGTTCCGCTCTCGCTGATCGGATGAACGATATCCGCACCGTGAAACAGTGCCTCGAGCCGTTCGAGCGTCGATCGTTGCACGAAAGGCTTGTCGGCGAGCAGCACGCCGAAGTCCTCGTCCTCGCGGAGCCGCTGCAGTGCGAGTCGCAAGGAGTGCGCCATGCCGCGTTCCGGCTGCGCGTTGGCGATCGCGGCCATGCGCGGCGCCATACGCCGTACGTCGTCTTCACGATCGGGAGGCACGACCGCGATCGCCGCTCGTCCGCGCAGGAGCGCCGCGATCCGCTGCAAGGGCGCCTCGCCATTCCGGAGCGGCGTGAAGACCTTGTCGAACCCCATGCGGCGCGAGCGACCGGCGGCGAGCACGACGTACGTCATCTGCGAAAGAACACGATTGTCATTGCAACGCCGATGACGATGACCGTGCAGCGACCGTAGATCGGTGGTAGGCGGCGAAAGAGGTGCGCGCCCGCGTAACCACCCGCGAGCGCAGTCACCGCCATCGGAATCGCATAGCGCCAGTCGATGATGCCGGCGACGATGAACGGCACGAGTGCGACACCGTTGATGGCAACCGAGAGCACGTTCTTGACGGCATTCGCGGCATTGAACGTCGGAAAGCCTGTGAATGAGAGGATCGCGAGCATCAGGATGCCCATGCCCGCGCCGAAGTAGCCGCCGTAGACCGCAACGAGCAGTTGCGCCGCGAGCTGCCAGGGTGCGTGGCGCACCGCCGCCGCCGCGCGGCGTCGCCGGAGAAATGGACTGACCGCGAAAACGATCGTCGCGAAGAGCAAGAGCCAAGGAATCATGCGCTCGAACAGCAGCGCGGGCGTCCGAATCAGAAGGATGGCGCCCGCGAGAGCGCCGATGACGCTCACTGCGAGCACAGGGGCGAGCAATCGGCGCTGCTCGCGCACCTCCGGCGCGTAGCCACGTGCGCTGCCGATGTTCCCCACCCATAGCGCCGCGCTGTTCGTGGCGTTGGCGTGAATCGCGGGAACACCGGCAGCGATGAGCGCTGGGAAAGAGAGGAAGCTGCCGCCGCCCGCAACGCTGTTCATCACTCCTGCGACGAACGCGACGCCGTCGGGCAGCAGCGCCGAGGCGTTCAAGCGCAGGCGATCACGAGCTCTGCGTACGCTCGCGCTTCGTGACGCGATAGACGCGCCGCACGCCATTCAAGCGCTCGAGTCGAGTGAGCAGCGTGTGGAGGTGGTCAAGATCACGAATTTGCACCGTCAGGCTCGCTACTGCAACACCGTCACGCCGGACGCGCGCCGTCACCGAGTTCACTTGCGTCTTCCGCTCGGCAAAGACCGCCATGATATCTTGCAGCAGTTGCGGCCTGTCGGAAGCCTCGACCTCGATGTCCACCGCGTGCGTCATCTCGGCTGCGTTGTTCCACTGCGCTTGCAGGATACGATCCGGCGTCGCGCTCATGTACGCCACGTTGGGGCAATCCGCGCGGTGAACGCTCACGCCCCGGCCGATCGTGACGTAGCCGATGATCGGGTCGCCCGGGACCGGCGAGCAGCATTTCGAGAGCCGCACGAGCACGTCGTCGACGCCCGCGATGCGGACGCCGCTCCGGTCGCGCGTCGTCCTGCGAGCGGGAGTGCGACGCGTGACCTGCGTGAGCTCGACGACGTTGTCGGCGCGCAGCTCGTCGCGTAGGCGTTTGACGACGGTTTGCAGCGAAACGTCGCCGAAGCCGATCGCCGCGAAGAGATCCGCCGCTGAACCGTAGTTCATCCGCTTCGCGATGCGCTCGATTACCTCGCCGCGCACGGCATCGAGACGAACCTGATGCCGCACGAGCTCGGCTTCGAGCGCCTCTTGCCCGGAGAGCACGTTCTCCGAGCGCTGCTCGCGCCGGAACCACTGTTTGATCTTGTGCTTCGCGCTCGACGTCTTGACGATTGCGAGCCAGTCGAGCGAGGGATGACCGCCGGCCTTATTGACGAGGATCTCACAGATGTCGCCATTTTCGAGCTGGTAGTCGAGCGGAACGATGCGCCCATTCACCTTCGCGCCGACGCAGTGATTGCCGACATCCGTATGCACCGGGTAGGCGAAGTCGAGCGGGGAGCCGCCCGCCGGCATCGGATAGACGTCGCCGCGTGGCGAGAAGACGAAGACCTGTGAATCGAAGAGGTCGAGCCTGAGATTCTCCATGAACATCCGCGAGTCGCGCATGTCCTTCTGCCATTCGAGCAGCGCGCGCAGCCAGGAGAGCTTGTTCTCGAACTGGTCTTGCTTGCCGCCCTCTTTGTAACGCCAGTGCGCAGCGATGCCGTATTCACTCGTGCGATGCATCTCGCGGGTCCGGATTTGAATCTCGAGCGGATCGCCTTGTGACCCGACGACGGTCGTGTGGAGCGACTGGTACATGTTCGGCTTGGGCATGGCGATGTAATCTTTGAAGCGGCCTGGCAACGGCGGCCACATCGCGTGCACCGCACCGAGAACCGCGTAACAATCTTTGACCGACTCGACGATGATGCGAATCGCCGTGAGGTCGTAGATCGAAGAGAACTCTCGGCCTCGCTTGATTTTCGTGTAGATCGAGTAGAAGTGCTTCGGGCGCCCTTGAATCTCCGCTGCGATCTTCAGCGTCTTGAACTCTCCCTCGAGGCGCGCGATCGCGCGCGTCACATCCGCCTCGCGCGAGTCACGTGTCTTCGCAACGCGCTCGACGATGTCTCGGTAGGCCTCGGGATCGAGGTAGCGCAAGCAGAGATCCTCGATCTCCCACTTGATGCGCCAGATTCCCAGACGATGCGCGATCGGCGCGTAGATGTCGAGTGTTTCACGCGCGATGGCCTGCTGCTTCGATGCCGTAAGGCTCGCAAGCGTGCGCATGTTGTGGAGGCGATCGGCGAGCTTGATGATGATGACGCGAATGTCGCGCGCCATCGCCATGAACATCTTGCGCAAGTTCTCGACTTGCGCATCCTCCTTCGATTGATACGGGATCCGCGTCAGCTTCGTGACGCCGTCGACCAGCTGCGCGATCTCCTCGCCGAAGCGCTCCGCAACCTGTTCGCTCGTGACGCTCGTATCCTCGACGACGTCGTGCAGCAGGGCGGCGGCAATCGTCTGGCGGTCCATCTCGAGATCGGAGAGGATCGTGGCAACGGCGAGCGGGTGGGCAATGTACGACTCGCCGGAGGCGCGGTGCTGACCTTCGTGGGCGTGGTCGGCCGTCTCGTAGACGCGGCGCAGCCACTCACGGTCGAGCGCCGGATCGTAGGCGCTGACTTTCTCGATGAGCTCGTCGATGGTAGTGAGGGTCGTCATAGGCGGGGAGGTCCGCCTATTGTATCACGGCGACGGGGCTGGCGTCGGGATGGTGTCGGTGAACTCGATTCCGGCGACCTTGCCGTTCTGGTCGAGCGTCAGTTGCTCGTAGATCGAGCCGTTCGAGCAGACCATCTGGTAGAGGTAGACGTGCACGCCGGGCGGGAGGGTGCCGTACAGGCTGTCTCGGGGCCCGAGGTAGTTGATGCTGTTCAGTGCCCCAAGCGTTCCGAGGCTCGCCGCGTTCTGCTCTAACTTCGAATCGGGAATCTGCGAGCTGAGGGAGGCCGTGTATTGAGCGCGGTCGATCTGCCCGGCCTGCCAGGAGACGAACTGCCGTCGCGCGATCGCGGTCACAGCCGGGTCCGCGGGCGGCACCGGCGTCGGGGTGGGGGTCGGTGTCGCACGGTGATGCGACAGCAGCCCGGCCAGGACCGGCTGCGGCCTCACGAGCGACCAGGCGCTGACGATCCACGCGGCAAGCGTCAGTAGCGCACACGCCTTCAGTACTTTATGAACGAGACGACCTCCACATCGGGCAGCGCGTCACGCCCTTTGAGCGCCTCGAGCTCGATGAGAAACGCGAACGACTCTATCGTCGCCCCCAATCTCTCGAGGAGCCGGCGCGTCGCCGCGGCCGTCCCACCGGTAGCGAGCAGATCGTCGATGACGATGACGCGATCTCCGTCGCCGAGTGCGTCGGCGTGAATCTCCAACGAGTTCGTGCCGTATTCGAGCGCGTACGATTCCGAGAGCTTGCTATAAGGAAGCTTTCCCGGCTTGCGAACCGGAATAAAGCCGGCGCCGATCCCGTAGGCGAGCGGCGCCCCCAACATATAGCCTCGCGCCTCGATGCCGACCACGTGGCCGATGTCGCGCCCTTTGTAGCGGTCGACGAACAGGTCGATAGCGGCGCGAAATCCTCGCGCGTCCTTCAGGAGCGGCGTGATGTCCCGAAAAAGGATGCCGGGCAGCGGAAAATCCGGGATAGCTCGAATGAGGCTCTCGATGCTCACGAAGCAGCGTCTATTCGAGGGACCCGGCAGCGGGCCTTTGCTCAGCGCAGGGCTATGGTGAAACCCGCCGCTTCCCGGCGCCGTATTCGGTTCATGCGAAGCTTGCTCGCCGCCCTCGCCCCCATTCTGCTCCTCTCTGCCTGCATCACGACTGACTTCGGCAGTGGCGACGCCGTGCAATCGACCCTGCACGAGCGTTTCGCCGTCACGAGGGGGGCGTTCGTGAGCGTCGAGAACGTCTCCGGTCCCGTCGTGGTCATTCCATGGAGTCGGCCACTGATCGACATCGTTGCTCGCAAGCACAGCGACGACGTCGGTGCGGTTCGCAATACGGAGGTCGAGATCACACGCGATGGAACGCCCGCTTCGGACGTCGAGATCCACACGCGGTACCCGCATGAAGGCTTCGTCCTCTGGGGCAACAACGGAGCAAGCGTCGATTACACGCTCCACGTTCCGCGGAGTGTCGTGCTCCACGTTGAGAACGTGAGCGGTGCGGTGCGCGTCGCAGGGTTGAACGGCGAGGTAACGATCGATAACGTCTCCGGCGACGTCGCGGCGACGAACATCGGCGGCAACGTCCGCATTAACACCGTCAGCGGCACGATCGATGCGTCAGTGGCGCGGATGCGGCCGAGCACCGACATCGACGTAGCAGCGGTAAGCGGCTCTATCTCGTTAGCGGTCCCGCCCAAGAGCGGCGCGATCGTCAGCGCCCAGTCGGTCTCCGGCGACTTCGACAGCACCTTCCCGATCGTCGCGCATCGTCAAGCCGTGGGCTTTGACGCAAACGGGCGCATCGGGGACGGCTCCGGTTCGATCCGGATGCGGACCATCAGCGGTTCGATCACGCTCTCGAAGACTTAAAAGTTGACCAAAGCCGCGGTGGTATTTCTCGCCATAGTGCTCGGCGTGAGCGCTTCGGCCGGCGCGCGCGGGCTCGACTACGCCGACCTGCGTAAGATCGTCACGGTGAGCGAACCGGCAATCGCTCCCGATGGCACGCGGGTTGTCTACGTCCGTTCGCGGGTCGACTGGGCGCACGATCGACGCAACACCGAGCTCGTTCTCGTCGACCTCCGCTCTGGAACGTCGCGCGTCTTGACCCGCGACCGGACGGGCGTAGCGGATCCACAGTGGTCGCCCGACGGCTCCGAGATCGCCTATATCGCGACGCCGGGACGTGCCAAGCCGCAGCTCTACGTCATGCGCATGGACGGCGGTGACTCGCAGCAGCTCACGAACGCGGTCAACGGCGTGAGCGCCTTTGCGTGGCGCGGTGACAGCCGCGCCCTCGTCTACGTCGCCGAGAACGTCAATCCGCGCGAGCGCGAAGTGGAGAAGCATCTCGACTCCGTCGTCATCGACGAGGAAAACTACCTCACGCAAACGACGCCGCAACCGTCGCACCTTTGGCTCGTCAACGTCGACGGTACGGCGAATACGCGCCTCACCGACGGGACGTGGAGCGTGCAGCCCGGTTCGCAGCCCTTCTTTTCGCCCGACGGAAGCAAGGTCTACTACGATCGTGTGCCGGACGCGATCTTTGCGCATCTCGTCGCTCAAGCGACGTACGTGCACGACATCACTGCCGGAACCGACGCGCCGCTCTTCTCCGGCGTGAGCACGAACCCGCAGCTCTCGCACGACGGGCGTCAAATCGCCGTCGCTGTCCCGCGGCACAGGTACGTCTATCTCACGATGGACGTCTCGGTTCGCTCGACGACCGACGGCCACGAACTTTGGAATAGCCGGATGCTCGATCGTAGCGTCCACGACTTCCGATGGCTGCCCGACGACTCGGGGCTCATCGTCGAGACCGCCGACGGCATCCGAAGCGCCGCGTGGATCGTCGAGCCTCATCGTCCGGTGCGGCGCCTCGACCTCGGCGCAGTCGATATGGTAAGTGCGTCGATCGCCGGGGACGGCGGCATCGCATTCGTCGGAGAACGCTCCGATCATTATCCCGAAGTGTATTACCTGGCACCGAACGCGGCGGCACCGCGTCGCATAAGCGATGACAACGCATGGGCCGAGTCGTACGATCTGGGGAAGTCGGAGGCATTCAACTGGCCGACGGACATGGGCGTCAGCGCGGTAGGCGTCCTCATCTATCCGGTCGGATACGCTCCCGGAAAGCGCTATCCGCTCGTGCTCGACATTCACGGCGGCCCCGTCAGCACGTCGACGTGGGATCTTGCCGGCGTCGAGGAGGGGGAGCTCGATCAACTGCTCGCAGCGCGTGGCTATTTCGTCTTCCGTCCGAACTACCGCGGTAGCGACGACCAGGGTGACGCGTTCCTGCAAGGGATCGTCGGCGATATGGCAAGCGGCCCCGGGCGCGACAACCTTGCGGCCGTCGAGGCGCTGAAAGCGACCGGCATGATCGATCCGTCGCGGATTTTTGTATCCGGGTGGTCCGGCGGCGGGCTGCAAACGTCGTGGCTCGTCGGGCACGCGAGCTTCTGGCGCGCGGCGGTGAGCGGCGCCGCGGTCAACGATCAGTACGAGCAGGCCGTTCTTTCCGACATCAACGTGCCGTTCAACCAAGCGTTCTTCAATGACGTGCTCCCGTTTACGTCGCAAGGGCGCGCTGCATACGCGGCAGAGTCGCCGATCACGTACGTGAGCGCGATGCGCACGCCGCTGCTCATTCTGAGCGACACGCGCGATCAGCGCGTTCCGATACCACAGTCGTACGAGCTCTATCACGCTCTCAAGGCGCGTGGCGTGCCGGTGCGCTTCACCGTCTTCCCGCGTACCGGCCACTTCCCAACCGACCCCGTCGGCCAGGAGCTCGTGTTGAGGGCGTGGGTCGGATGGATCGAGCAGTGGTCGCGGTAGCCCGTGGCATAGCGGCGGTTCTCGTCGCATCGGCTGTGCTTGCCGCCACGGGTAATGCCGCGGTCCCAAGAACGCTGCAGTTGAGCGACCTGCGCAAGCTCGTGAGCCTCTCGGGTGCGAAGCTGTCGCCGGATGGCCGCGAGGTCGCGGTGCTCGTGGGGCGCAACGACTTCGACAGCGACCGTACGATCGTCGATTTGACGCTCATCAACGTCAGAACGCGACAGTCGCGCATTCTCGTGCACGACGGAGATGTGGGCGCCCTCGCGTGGTCGCCCGACGGGCTGACGATCGCCTACATCGCGACGCCGAAGTACGGTGCGGAGAAGGCACCGCAGCTCTTCTTGCTTCCGATGCTGGGCGGCGAGCCGGTGCAGCTGACGCATGAGAAAGAGGGCGTCGACGATCTCGCCTGGCGTCCCGATGGCCGTGCGCTCGCGTATACGGCGGTGCCTCCTCCGCGCAATGCCGATGCGATCGCGCACCAAGAGAACGCCTTCGATGTCACGGAAGAGGCGTGGACGGCACAATCGCCGGCGACTTCCGATAGGCTTTACGAGATCGGCACGGGTGACGGAAGCACGCCGCACGCCATCGGCGACGAAGCGCTGCGCGTCGACGGGGGCTTTACGTACGCCGCCGACGGTCGCAGCATCTTCGTCACGCGAATTACGCCCGGCGCGCAGCCGAACCAATACCTCGCCCGTGAGATCGTGCGAGTCGACATCCGAAATGGGGGCGTGACCACGATTGCGCGCCTTTCACGAACGCAGCTCGATCCCATACGGTCGGGCGACGGCAGACACATCGCCTTCGCGTTTACCAATCCGTACGGCGCGATGCAAATTGAGATCGGACGCGCGAACGCCGACGGCACGCATGCCACCTGGGTGAGCCGGCGCCTCGATCGGAACGTCGAAGGGGCCGCGTTTACGCCGAACGGCGCGCTCCTTGTCATCGCAAACAGCGCGACGCAGCGCCGCCTCTTCCTTCTGAGCGCTCGCGGTGTCCGGGCTCTTCCCTTAGGCGCACTGAGCGCGACAGGGTCGTTCGACGTTGCGCGTACCGGAGCGATCGTCTTCACCGCCTCCTCCCCGACGCATCCTTCGGAACTCTATGTACTCGAGCCCGGAGCGCGGGCGCCGGCTCGATTGACCGATGAGAATCGCTGGATCGAGTCGTTTGCGATCGGAAGACAGAGGACGATCACATGGCGCACGCGCGACGGATTGCTCGCCGACGGCGTTCTCGTCTACCCGCCAAACTGGCACCCTGGAGCCCGCATGCCGCTCGTGCTGCTCATACACGGAGGGCCGACCGCCGCCTCACTTGTCACGTTCTCTGCTCTTGCCGACGTCTTTGCCGCTCACGGGTGGATCGTCTTCGAGCCGAACTATCGCGGAAGCGACAATCTCGGGCTCGCCTTTGCACGCACGACGGTTCCACACATCGCAAGCGTACCGGGAGACGACATCGAGGACGGGCTCGCGACGGTCCTGAGGCTCGGTGTCGCGGATCCCGCACGTATCGGCGTCTCCGGGTGGTCGGAAGGCGGTCTCATGACGTCGTGGCTTATCACGCACGACACGCGATGGAAGGCCGCCGTCGCGGGCGCCGCCGTGAACGATTGGGTGGGCTACGCAGCAATGACCGATGCAAAGGACTTTACGCCGCTCTTCATCGGCCCGAGCCCATGGACGGATTCTGCCATGATGCGCCTGTACGAAGCGGAGTCGCCGCTCACGTATGCGAGCCGCGTGCGAACGCCGACGCTGATTCTCAGCGATGCGAACGATTACCGCGTGCCGACGCCGCTCGCGTATGAGTTCTATCAAGACGTCCGCGCGACTGGGACGCCGGTGAAGTTCGTCATATGGCCTGTCCTCGGGCACTTCCCCGGCGATCCGGTCCGCGAAGAGGATGTTTACCGACAGTGGGAAGCTTGGCTCGTGCAGTACCTGTGAAGGCGTAGGTCTTGCGGGGCTTCCCGCTCGTCGCGATAGACGTGGTAGAATGTCGATGATGAGCACTCAGCCGTGGGAGCCGCGCGTCTCGCGCCTCGAAGCAGCCTACGAGCAGGTCGACCGTCGTCTCGGCTCGATCGAGACCTCAGTGGAATCACTGCGCCAGCACATCGATGCACGTTTCGCTTCGGGCGACGCACAGTTTCGCTGGATGATCTGCATGATCTTCACCGGTTGGCTCACGACGATTCTCGCGCTCTTCTTCCACCGCTAGGCCTCGCGAGCCGAAAAAGTGCTTCCGCATCGACGTCGGTATTGTGCACGTACCCGATGACCTTCGACTTCGAGGCTCCGCTCATCAGCCGCCCACGAATCCGATTCCCGTGGATGACTTCGTCGATGTCCATCTTCGTGGGCCGGCGTGACAGGCGTCGGCGAAGTTTCTCCACCAGCTCCAGCGCCGTCTTCGACCGCTCTCGAATCGGTGCCGTGATGGTAACCACGAGCGTCTTCCCGTC
>JASHTE010000124.1 GCA_030040695.1 Vulcanimicrobiota bacterium
GGGTAAGACCCCTGGAACGACGGTCGTCACGATCTCCGACGCGCGCGGATTGACCAAAGACGTTCCGGTGACCGTCGCCTATGAAGCCGGCACCATTCCTCCCACGCTCGACCTTCGAATTACGGGCAATCCGGCCTCCGCCGATTTCATTCGCGAAACGCTCGCGGCCGCGGTCGAACGCGCGATCGTGCTCAGACCCGGAGCGCAAGCCATCGCCGGTCCGGACGACGTTGCGTGGAATGGCGCGCTTGACGAAGATGACGAAGCCGACATCAGCGTGAGCGCGCTGGCGCAAGGCGAGCAATACTTCAGTGTGAACGGCACGACGCGCGTCCACGTGGAGGACGTTGCCGCGCCGCGTATCGCACCCGACCGTCTGATGGTGAGCGACTTTCCCGAGGCACTGACGGAGAACGGCGTACTCTTTACCGCCGATCTGCGGCCCGACGTTCCCTCGCGTTTTCTGTTTTTCCACTACAACCCGTCGGCTCAACCCGACCGGCGTATCGTCTTGCGCGCGGAGAACGACGGCGACGAGCCGGCGCTCGTCCAGTTCATCGACGGCGCCGGCGGTCCGTCGACGAACGAGATGGAGAGCGGACATGATGCCGATCAGGCATTTCTCGTGCGCATGTTACAGAATGAGGGGCGCCTCCTCACGATCGACGCCCGCTCATCGACGAACCTCGTCGAGGCCGATCTTCCGCACGGCAACATCATCTGCTCCCTGCTGCAGCTGCGCGTCCTCTCCGGCAGCGTCATTCACCTCACCCTCTTCGCGCAAGACGCGAGCGACGATCCGGCGGCACCGATCACGCAGACGGATCTGCTCGTCGGAGCGCAACGCCACGCGCGCGGGATTTACACGGTGCCGGAGTTTCACGAAGAGCGTACGTGGAGCGTCGACGATCCGTATCTCGAGCTATCGATCGGCCATCTTGCGTTACAGAACACGCTTCAGGGAGAGGCGCTCTCGGGCGATTACGGCGTACTCCAATCGTTCGTCGTCAACGTCGAAAACCCGGGTGCCGCACCCGTGCCCATCGCGATCTACGAAAATCCGCGCGGCGGACGCGCGACCGGCACGTACCTGATCGACGGCGTCCTCATCCAGTCGCATCAGGTGCCCGCATTCTCGCGCTACAAGGTGCGGCAGTACGTCGTTCCGGCGCGCGGCTTTGTGCGGGTCACGATCGAGACGATGCCCGAAGGAGGCTCGAGCTATCCCCTCGATCTCATCTTCGCGCCGGATGATGGAAGCGTCCCGCCGGGAGCGCCGGGCTCACCCATCTACTGAGGCGTACACTTCGAGCGTTCTGCGAGCGGCCGCATGCCACGAGAAGCGCTCCACGGAGCGCGCGCGCACGCCCGCAGCATGCGTCTCCATTTCACCGGCCAGTGCCCGCGCGAGAACCGCGTGCCAGCCCATCTCGTCCGCGAGCGGCACGACCCGCGCGTCCCCGCACGCTACTTCCGGCAGAGAAGCGCGATCGCTGACAACGCAAGGAAGGCCGGCGCACAACGCTTGGGCGGTTGCATAGCCGAAGCCCTCGTAGATCGAGGGAACCGCCGCAACTGCCGCAACTTCGTACAACTCCATGAGCGTCGCACGATCGACGTACCCGCGAAACTCCGCGCGTGCTGCGACGCCAAGATCTCGTGCAAGGCGTCTGCATTCATCGAGATACGGCGTTGCCGGGCCGATGCTGACGAGCCGCGCGCCGGGTAACTGCGGCAGCAGCCGCAACAGATAGGCGAGATTCTTTCGCGGCTCCACCGTGCCGGCGACGAGGATCGTGCGACCGTCGGGCCGTCGCTCGACCTGCGCGAACGCTCTCGCGACGCCGGGAAAAATCGCGTGGATGCGTCCCGGCTCGAGCGCAGGAAGCACGTCGAGAAGTTCGGCGCGCGAAAAGCTTGAATCGGTAATCACTGCACCTGCTGCGCGATAGCGCTCGAGCGAGAAGGCACCGAAGTATCGCCGTGCATACCACGGCGCATGGCCCTGTACGCGCAGCCATGCAACGTCGTGAACGGTAACGACGGTCGGAAGCCGTGACCGCAGCGGCATGGTTCCCGACGCACAGTGAAGCAGCGAGGCGCCGCTTCGTGCGGCGCGATGCGGTAGAAGCACTTGATCCCACAGAACGCGCCGGTCGAATCGCCAGGGGTCGAGGCGCGGTTCCGTCAACTCGATGACGTCGGTGCCCGCATCGCGTAGCGCGGTGGCAAGCCCGCGCACATACTCACCGATGCCCGTTGCAAAGCCGACGGTCAGCTGCGCGTCGAGAGCGACCCTCAATGTTTTCTCGTGACGGACAGACGAGCGAGGCCGGCAAGAGCCTTCGCGTTGCGAGGATTGACGGCGAGGACGCGGCGGTACCAACGTCGAGCCCCGGGCACGTCTCCGAGTCGAAGCTCGGCCCCGGCCGCAACGAGAAGATCCTTCTCCGAAAGCGGGGAGAGTGCGGCGGCGGCCGTCGCATTGCGTAACGCGCGTCGCAGCCACATCGCTCGTAGTGCCGGAGAGCTGCGAGCTGCCGCCGACTCGGCAAAACGCGCCATCATCCATGAGGCGTCGGCGACGGCGTCGGGGTGCGTGCGTAAACCCTGCAGACGTTCGCGGATCCGGCTCTCCACCGCGTAGGCCCGCGCGGGGTCGCGCTTCCCGATGAGCTCGACGTTCTCGCGCAACGCTGCGATATCCGGCGCCGCGAAGAAATACTCGAAGGCCAGGACCGCATCGCCTTGCCGTTGCGCGATGCGCCCAAGGAGCTCATTGCGCATCGGTGAGTTTGGAAGGCGCTGCGCGTGTAACAACGCAGCGTGCAGGTCCCCGCGGTTCATCTCGTACTGCGCAAGCGTCGCCTCCACGTACGGCGCCGGCGCGATTCGATCGAGCACGCCGTACACCTGTAACGCGAAGCCGATCGGGATGCGCCTCGGCAGGGCCCCCGGCGAAGCCGCGCGCGCGGAAAACGCGTCGGATGCGAGCTCGACGGTGCCCAGGCACGCGAGCACGAGTCCGGCGACGATGCCGAGCACGATACGCATTGCCGATGTGCGGGTTAGAATTTGACGGTCAGATTGACATTCTCGCGAAGCTGCGTGAACTCCGCCGGAACGAGGTTGTCCTGATAGCGATACTGCTGGGCTGAAAACGAAACCGCGCTCGACAGTCGAGGAAAGAGGAACGTGACGTTTCCGGAGTAGGTGTCGTTGCGCGCGTCGAGGCCGGTCGGCGTGCCGTAACCTGTCACGAGATGTTCGGTATTGTAGCCAAGTCCGAACAGCAGTCGCGACGTGAGCGGAACCGCCACGTCTGCACCGAGATCGGAACGATTCACGCCGGCGTACTCAGGAATGAAAACGGGAAGCGTGTTCTCGAGTCCGACGCTCGGAACACTTGCCTGCCCCGCATTGAATCCAGCCAAGAACTGCATACTTCCGAGGTGCAGCGAGAGAGGCACCTGCAGGCTCTGCGACAGCTGCGATCCGATGCCGGAGGAATTTCCGAGTGCGCTCTGCGAGATGAAGGCCGGGATCGTATCGCTCGGTCCGTTCATAAAGGAAAACGCAGTTGCGTTGGTGCTTCCGAAGAGCGCCGTAGGCGTGGTTTCGTATGCGCTGATCACGCGTACGGGTGACGTGAGCCGAGCAGCGAGTCGCGCCTGCGAACGCAGCCCACGCTGCGGGCTGTAGGAAGGTGACGGCAGGTGGATGGCCGCGACGTGCAAGAGCGTCTCGCCGGCGTCGATGTCAAAGGATTCCAGGCTCTTCGCGGCCGGCTTGACGCTCGCAGTGAAGGCAACTGCACGGAACGGAGAGGCGTGCCCGTCCGAGACCTCGGCGAAGAGACGGAGCAGAAACGCGGTCCGCAAATCAGGGAGGCTGGAAAAAGACGGTTGCGCGCGAGCAATAGACGGCGCCGTCGCGAGCGTCGCGGCGAATAGGAGACCGATAAAACGGCGCACGCCTCCTCCTCCTGGAGGAACCCTTCTACGACGGCTGCCGCGCTATGCCTGCGCGGCGAGCGAGCCAGCGCCGGGCAATGAGCTCCGCCGCGTAGTCGTCTATGGGCCTCGGTGGGAAGCGGAGCCCCAGCGGAAGGAGCCTCTGCCAGCCCCGGGCCGGATTCTCGGCATAGTAAAGATTTCGTGC
>JASHTE010000125.1 GCA_030040695.1 Vulcanimicrobiota bacterium
CGCATGCGGACGAGCTCGACCGTTCGGTCCGCGAGAGCGACATCACGCCCGTGCGGGCGCTCCTCGACGCGTGGATGCCCGGCGCGGCGGGGCGCTACGTCGGCGGCAAAGCGTGCATGTACACGCTGACGCCCGACGAGAACTTCATCGTCGGGCCCTATCCGGGCGAGCCGTCCGTCATCATCGCCGGCGGCTTCTCCGGTCACGGATTCAAGTTCGTTCCCGTCATCGCCGAAATCGTTGCCGATCTCGTGCTCGGCGTCGAACCGGCGTTCGAGATCGGATTTCTCTCACCGCAGCGTTTCGAAGGAGCGACCCTGTGAACCAGAGGCGCCTCTCGCTCTTTCAGCTCATCGCCTACTCGTTGCCGATCTTCGGCATCGAGTTCATCATCGTGCCCATTCTCATCGTGCTTCCTTCGTATTACGTCGCAAACGGGACAGGCTCGTTCGCCGCGTTCGGAACCGCGGTTTTGGTGTCGCGGATCGTCTATTCGTGCGGCGGTCCGCTCATCGGCTATCTGAGCGATCGTTGGAACACTCCGTGGGGACGGCGCAGACCGTGGATGCTCGCCGGACTCGTCATTGCGGTCGTCGCCGCACTCATGCTCTTCTTGCCCCCGAAGGGCGCGAGTCCGTGGTACTTCGGTTTCGCCTCTTCGCTCGCGCTCTTCGCGTTCAGCGTCATCGACGTGCCGTACATCGCCTGGGGCACCGAGATCAGTCGCGACGCGGCAACGCGAACGCGCATCACGACGTATCGTGCCGCGCTCGCGACTGCGTCAACCTTCGTCTTCCTCGGCCTCCCACTGGTTGTTCCGGGGTTCGGCGGGCACAACGTCCTGCAAACGAGCGTCATCAACCGCCTTGGGTACGTCGCGGCAGCGACGATCGTCGTGACGGTTCTGATCGCGCTGCTCTTTGGCCCTCGCACCGCCGAGACTTCTGAAGAAGCGCCGCCTGCGGGCGAGCTGCTACGCGTGCTCCGAGGCATGCTCACGAACGCGCCGATGTGGTGGTTCACGGGCGCGATCGTCTTTACGTTTCTCACGAACCTGCAGCCGGCGACGGTCGCAATTCCCTTCATGAACTCGTTGCGGCTCACGGACTGGTTTCAAGGCATGACGATGCTCGGCATCGCGGCCGGCATCGTCCTTATGCCCCTCTGGCTCGCGATCACGTATCGCATCGGCAAGACGCGCTCGTGGGCGTTTCTCTTGGCGGTGACCGCGTGCGGGAGCCTCGTGTACTTTCCCCTTGCCGCTCTGTTCGGGCCGTTCGTCGCGCTCCTCACCTCGACGATCGTCGCCGCCGCACCGGCTGCGTACATGACGGCGTCACTGCCGTACTCGGTGATGGCCGACATCATCGACTACGACGAAGAGCGCACGGGCCGAAACCATGCGGCGAACTACTCGGCGATCACGCTCCTGATCATTCGCTTCCAAACCGCGATCGCGGGCGCGCTCGGATTCTACGTGCTCTCGTTCTTCGGCTACCGTTTCAACGGCTCGAATACGCCTCTCGCGAACTTCGGGCTCTACTTCGACGAGTTCGCGCTACCGGTGATCTTTGCGCTCGCCGGTATCGCCTGTCTGCGGCTCTTCCCGCTCAACGACCCTCATCACGTCTCTCTAAAAGAAAGGAATGCTCATGCCGTTTAAGCCGAGTCTCCCCGACGCGAAGCTCATCAGAAACCCCGGCGCCACGTCGTTTGTGCGGGAGCAGAAGGCTGTTGCGAGCACCGACAATACGATCGTCTCGACCGCGATCACGCGCATTCTCGCAGCGGGCGGCAACGCTGCCGACGCGGCAATCGCGGGGTGCATCGTGCAGGCGACGATCGAGCCGTTCATGACGAATCACACGGGCACTGTGACCTTTCTCTACTACGATGCGAAGAGCGGGAAGTTGTACGGACTCGACAGCCACGGAACGATTCCGAGCGATCTCGCGCCGTTCAAGCCGGTACCGCCGCTCACCTCGGGCTATTCGCGACCCGAGATGCAGCCATCGGGTGCGATACCCGCATTCATGCCGGGCATGAAAGCCATCTACGAAAAGTTCGGGAGCAAGCCTTGGGACAGCCTCGTCGAGGAGGCGATCTATTGGGCGGAAGAAGGCCACCCGGTCTCGTCGTTCGAGCACCTCGTGAACATGTACGCGTTCGATTTCATTACGTATTTTCCGGAAGGACGCGCGCTCTACATGCAGGACGGCTTTCTTCCGGTCGTTGGGAGCCGGTTTCGCAACCCCGAGCTTGCGAAGACGCTCAAAGCCCTTGCAAAGGAAGGCCCGGACTACTTTATTACCGGAACGTGGGCGAAGCATTTCATCGAGAAGGCCAACACGCTCGGTTGGCCGATCACGCAGGAGCACATGACCGCGACGCCGCCGCGGTGGGGAGAGCCCGTGCGATATCAGCACAAAGGATATGAGATTGCGCACTTGCCGCTTCCACAACGGCAAGGAGTGTTCTGTGCGGTTGCGCTCGGCATCATCGAGAACATTCCCGGAGGCGACGGCCCAGCCGACTCCGCCGAAGCGATCTGGGCAATGGCGCACGCGTTGCGCCTCGCCGCGCAGATCTGCGGCTTCGTCAACGATCCCGAGATCTTCGACGTTCCCGCGGCGACGTTGCTCGATCCGGCTCTGCACGCACAACTCGCGAAGCTCGTCGCGCAGAGTCAGCCGAAGGTCGATCTCACGAAGCACGTCGAGTTGACGTGGGGACGGACGAAGATGGCCGCTGCCGGTCTGCCGCTCGGGAAAGAACCGCCGGCAAAACAACCGTCGGGAAGTTGTGAGCTCGCGATCGTCGATGCAAACGGTAACTGGGTGCAGATGATGAACACGCTGCAGAGCGGCGGCATACCGGGTCAGGTGGTCGACGGTGTGCCGATGGTCGGCTCCCACGCGACGACGGGCAATTTGAGCTCCGCCATCGACACATGGCTTGCTCCGGGTGCGAAGATGCGTTCGGTTATCGGCAATACGATCGTCTTCAAGGATGGCAGGCCAGTCTTTTCACTAGGCTCGCCGGGAAACGTCCACTGCACGGTGCCGCAAGTGCTGGCAAACGTCATCGACCGCGGCATGGACTTCGTCGAGGCCGTCGAAGCGCCGCGTATGCTGCCGCTGGGCGAGGACTACAGCCTCACCATCGAGACGCGTCTCTCCGACGCGACGCTGCAGGCGCTCACTGCGCTCGGCATACGCTTGCAATCCGAAGTTTCGTACGATTTTCACATGGGCTCGTTTCAGGTCGCGTGGCGGGAGAAGTCGGGTAAACTGGGGGCTTGCGCCGATCTACGGCGCTGCGGGTATGCGGCTGGGATCGAGTGAGCATGTGAGCGTCTCTTCCGGCGCGCTCCTCATGCGAGGGAAGGCGCTCGCGATCGCCGGCCGCAGCAGCGAGGCGGTGAGCGAGCTCGAGCGCGCGGCGCGGGGCGCGATTGCCGAAGGAGATCTCGAGGCTGCGGCTGACGCGCTCGACGGTCTGTGCTGGATTGCGTGGATCGAGCTCGACGGCAAGCGCATGCGACAGTATGCGAAGAGCTTGCTCGAGACAGGCCTTCCGCAGTCTTCGGGCGAGGCGTTCCGAATCTACATACGCCGCGCGACTCGAACGCTACAGCTCGGCGACGCGCAGAGTGCGCAACAATTACTCGACGAGGCCGAGAACGTCAGCCGCATTGCCGACATCGATGCTTTTTCCGCCTATCTCACCGTAAAAGGCGACGTGCTGGCGGCGCTGGGCGAGACCGACGTCGCGGTGCACCACGTGAGGCTCGGTGTGGAAATCGCACACAAGCGCCCGGATCGCTATTCGCTCTGGCTGAAGCTCATCTATCTCGGTTGGGTGCTGTATGCGTCCGGGCAAACGGAGGCGGCGCTCGACGTGCTCTTCGAGACCCTCCGTGTCGCGCGAGAGCTCAATCTCAGCTGGGAGGTCCCGCTCACGCTCTCGCGCGCGGCGTACATCGCGTTCTTGCTCGGGCGTCTTGCGCAGGCGCGCGAGTTGATCGCGGAAAC
>JASHTE010000126.1 GCA_030040695.1 Vulcanimicrobiota bacterium
TCCTCCTGTAGCGCCGGAAAGACCTGCTTGCCGAAATCGTACACCGTGTCGGTCGGAATGCGCTCGAAGATCCGGGGCGAGAAGACGTAGACGCCGGTGTTGACGAGGCGACTGCGTTCTGTGCCCGGCTCCGGCTTCTCTTGAAAACCAACGATCTTTCCACGATCATCGAGCATGACGACGCCGTACTCGCGCACATCTTCGCGTTCTACGAGCCCGATCGTCGCAATCGCCTCACGCTCGCGATGAAATGCAATGAGCGCGTTCAAGTCGAGGTCGGTGAGGTCGTCGCAGCCGATGACGACGAAGGGGTCGCTGCTACCAAGGAACGGCTGCATGAGCCTCACTGCACCGGCGCTTCCACTGAGAGCTTGCTCGTCGAGGTATTCGATGTGCACGCCGTAGCGCGAGCCGTCACCCAAAGCAGCGCGGATGTCGTCTGCAAAATAGAACAGATTCGTTGCGATCTCCGTGATGCCGAAGCCCTTGAGGTAGCGAATAACGTGCTCGATGTTGGGCTGCCCGAGCACGGGAACGAGCGGCTTGGGCACCGTCTTGGTAAGCGGGTAGAGACGCGTCGAGAGTCCGCCCGCGAGGATCATCGCTCTCACGTTGCAGGCCTACGCAGTCCGAGAGCGTCGAGCGCGACGAGCCCGACGAAGAGCGGCAACGCGAGCTGACGCCGCCAGCGCCGCGGCTCCGTCACCAGCCGGTAGAGCCATTCGAGGTGCAGCCGCTGCCACGAGACGGGCGCCCGGCGCACGCGGCCGCTGATGACGTCGAAGGAGCCGCCGACGCCGACCCCGGCTCCGCACCCTGTCTCATATAAATGCTCGGCGAGCCAATACTCTTGACGCGGAAAGCCGAGTCCGCACAGCACCAGGCGCGCGCCGCTTGCACGGATCTCGCGCGCGATCGCTTCACTTTCGGAATCGGCGAAGTATCCGTTGCGCGCACCGGAGGCGATCAACCCCGGATGACGCTCTACGAGCGCACGTGCCGCGTCACGCGCAACGCCCTGGGCGCCGCCGAAGAAGTAGACCCCGATGCCCTCTCGGGCCGCTCCTGCGCATAAACGCTCGATCAGGTCCACGCCGGTCACGCGCTCGCGCAGCTTCGCTCCACGTTGCCGCGCAGCCCACAACACCCCTGCGGTATCGCAGAGCGAGAGCGCGCTTGCGTTGATAATCTCGCGAAAATATGCATCGCGTTGCGCGTAGACGACCATCTCGGTTCCGAGCGTCACGATTTGGGCGGCGTTCTCGCCCCGTGCGAGCTCGACGATACGAGAGGCTGCCTCTTCTACTCCGATATCGTCCAGCTTACAGCCAAGGATAAACGTAGCACCGGTCCTTCGACTCCGCTCGCTATCGCTCGCTACGCTCAGGATGACAACTCCTATCGCTCGCTACGCCTAGGATGACAGCTGCGTCGGCAGATACGGGATCAAGAACGGCCGCAACCGATTTGCGACGGCCTCCGGTATCTCGTCCAACGGCAGGCGACATGGGCCGACGTCGAAACCGAGTTGCCCCATCGCCCATTTGATCGGGATCGGATTCGTCGTTGCAAAGATCGCGTCGAAGAGCCCGATGAGCGATGCGTGGATTCTCGCCGCCTCCGCGACGTTCCCGTTCCGAAACGCGTCGAGCAATTTGCGGTACTCGCGCGAGCAAAGGTGCGAGGCGACACCGACGATACCATCGCCGCCGAGCGCAAGCGTGGGAAGGAAGAGCGGGTCGTCGCCCGCCCACACGATGAAACCTTCATGGCGATCGCGCAGGATCGTCGCGATCTGTCTCATATCCCCGCTCGACTCTTTCACGCCGACGATGTTCTTCTTCCGTCGCGCGAGTTCGAGCAGCGTGTCCGGCAACATGTTCGCGCCGGTACGCGACGGGATATTGTAGATGACGATCGGCAGGCTCGTCGCATCGGCGATCGCGGAAAAATGCGCGATCATGCCGCTCTGTGGGGGCCGCACGTAGTACGGCACGACCGCAAGAATCGCGTCGGCGCCGGAGTTTTCGGCCTCGCGCACGGATCGAACGGAGTCGCGTGTGTCGTTCGTGCCGGCGTTCGCCATCACCGTTGCCGTTTGCGACACCGCGTCCTTTACCGAGCGAATGAGGGCGGCGCGCTCGACATCATCGAGAGCCTGTCCCTCACCGGTCGAGCCTGCGACGACGATTCCGTCGTTGCCGCGTTCGACGAGCCAGCGAGCCAGTCGCTGCGCCTCGGGCAGATGCAGTTCGCCGCGCGCGTCGAACGGCGTGACCATCGCGGTCAGGATCTCGCCGAGATTCTTCATGTCACGGGATCTCCAACGTCAAGGCGAAAGCGCCGATGCGCTGCCTGCTCCGCACGCGCCCCGTCCTGCGCGGGAACGAGCACCGAGATCGTCACGTTGCTGTCGGTGCAGTGAATGATCTCGACGTTCACCTCGGCGAGCGCCGAAACGAGCTCGTAGATCACGCCGGGCGCCTCGCGCATACCGTTGCCGACGACCGAGAGCTTCGCGCAGCCTTCACGCACGCGCACCGCGAGATTCAGGTCACCGAGCAGACGCCGCACCTCAGCACCGCGGTCACCTTCGACAACGAATGCGACGCCCGCCTGGTTGATCGTCACTTGATCGATCGAGATGCCGACCTGCGCCAAACGCGCAAACATCTCGAGCTCGGTCTCCATACGCATCGTCGGATTCTCGATGTCGCCGCGTATCACGCGAATCCAGGTGAGGCGGCCGGAGAGCGCAACGCCGGTGACCGGGCGATCGTGATCGACGCTCTCGTCGACGAGCGTTCCTTCATCCGTTTCCAAGCTCCGAATACGATAGCGCATTCCGGTCCGGCGCGCGTACTCCGCGGCCTTGGAGTGCATCACCTTCGCGCCGTGTTGCGCGAGTTCGCTCACCTCTTCCAAGGTTGCACGCTCGATCGTGCGTGCGTCCGGGATCCGCCGTGGATCGGCCGACATCACGCCACTGACGTCGGTGTAGATGTCCGTGCGCTCGGCGCCGAGCGCGTGGCCAATCGCGATCGCCGAAAGGTCGGTGCCGCCGCGGCCCAGCGTGACGACGACACCGTTTTCGCTCGCTCCCTGGAAGCCCGCGACGACCGGGAGCATTCCTTCCGCAAGCAGCTCGCGCAACGGCTCGGGGTCGACACGCCGAATGGTCGCATT
>JASHTE010000127.1 GCA_030040695.1 Vulcanimicrobiota bacterium
CCGCAGGCGCACTTCGCCGCCGAGTCGATGGTCACGCGGCTCGCCCACGCTCTGAAGCTCGACCCGATCGCTGTTCGTCGCAAGAATCTCTATCGCGAAGGGAGTATCGAGTCAACCGGGAGGGCGTTGCCAAAGGGTGTCAGTGCTCGCGACGTCTTCGAGCGCTGTGTCGAGGAGGCGCGTACGCTCTTCCCCGCTCCATTGCGTAACGGCGCAATTTCGCCGTTGCGGCGCGGCATCGGCATCGCCTGCGGGATCAAGAACGTCGGCTACTCCTTCGGTTTCCCGGAGCAATGCACCGCGACCGTCGAGCTCGATGTTTCCGGCGTCTCCATTCGGGGTGCGCGCGTACGCATAGGGACGGCGGACGTCGGGCAGGGCGCACACTCTGCGCTGCGCCAGATCGCTGCAGAGGCACTCGGCCTCGATCTCGAGTGCGTTACGATGATCACCGACGATTCGGCCGAGGCGCCGAATGCGGGGTCGGCATCGGCCTCACGAATGACACTCATGGGCGGGAGAGCGGTGAAGGACGCGTGCGACACAGCACGGCGGCACTGGCTCGCCGGCGAGGCGCCGTCGGCGACCGTGCAATACCACGCGCCGCGCACGACGCCGCTCGATTCGGAAACCGGGGAGTGCACGCCGAACTACTGTTACGGGTATGTCGCGCAGGCGGTGGAGGTCGAAGTCGACACGCGGACCGGCCTCGTGCGGGTGCTGCGCTGCGTCAGCGTGCACGACGTCGGGCGCGCGATAAACCGGCAACAGGTGGAAGGGCAGATCGAAGGCTGCCTCGCGCAGGCAGTCGGCTTTGCGCTGACGGAGAATTTCATCTGCAAGCACGGCAAGATCGTCACGCCGTACTTTTCGACGTATCTGCTGCCGACTGCGCTCGACATGCCGGAAATCTATCCGGTCATCCTCGAGAACGCGGACCCGAACGGGCCCTACGGCGCGCGTGGAATGGCGGAGATGGCACTCGTACCATTTGCTCCGGCCGTCGCAGCGGCAATCCACGATGCGACTGGCGCATGGATCAGCGATCTGCCTATGATCCCGGAGCGCGTGTTGGCGGCAATCCATCGGCAGCGAGCAGGAAACATTCCCGCAACTATCGCACGGTAACATGCCTCCGTGAGCACCGAGCTGACGCTTCACGACGTCTACGCGGCCGTCATCGATCTCGGCCGCGCCATGGATTTTGGTTTTCAGAGGGTCGACGAGCGATTCGAAGAGATAGAGGAGCGCTTCGGAAGGCGCTTCGAGCGGATCGATAAGCGCTTCGACGAGATGGATATGCGAATGGCGGCGTTTGAGTATCGCATCAATGCGCGGCTCGACAACCGGCTCGAAGAGCTCGAGACCCGCATCAACGCGCGCTTCGACGGCGTCGAGCGCCGGCTGGGAGTCCTCGAGCGCCCTTAGTCTCCGCTCGCGAGCCGACGCGCGATCGCGTCGTGCCTTGCGACGAGCGAGGGAACGTCCAGCGCGACGAGCTTGCCGTCGCGCACCTTCACGGCGCCCGCGATGATCGTAAGATCGACCCGGGGGATGCGGCAGAAGAGCAGCGCGGCGAGCGGATCGTGAACGCCGCCACCCGCGGTCTCGAGCGTGTCGAGCCGGACTCCGATGAAGTCCGCAGCCATATTCGGTGCGAGCGCACCAACGTCGTCGCGGCCGAGCACGGCGGCGCCGCCGCGGGTCGCGAGACGCAACGCCTCGCGTGCGCCGAGCATCGGCCCTTGATCGGGGATGACGGCGCGTGCCGCGCGCTGCAACAACAGCGCGTGGCGGGCCTCGTCGAGCATGTGTGAGCCGTCGTTCGAAGCCGAGCCGTCGACGCCGAGGCCGACGCGCATCCCGCTCGCAATCTGCGATCGTATCGGCGAGACGCCGGATCCGAGGCGCATGTTCGACGTCGGGCAATGAGCGACGCCGGTGCGCGCAGCACCGAGGTGCTCGATCTCCTCGCGCCGCATGTGAATCGCATGCGCGAACCACACGTCTTCGCCGCTCCATCCGAGCGACTCGGCGAAGGCGACCGGACGTTGCTGGTAGCGCTCGAGACAGTAACGCTCCTCGTCAGCCGTCTCGCACAGATGCGTGTGAAGCATGACGCGCTTGCGGCGCGCGAGCGCAGCGCTCTCGCGCATGAGCTCGGGAGAGACCGAGAAGGGCGAGCAGGGTGCAAGCACGACCCGCGTCATCGCAAAGCGGTCCTCATCGTGGTAGCGGTCCACAGCCCGCTCGCAATCGGCGATAATCGCGCTCTCGTCTTCGACCGCCTCGTCCGGAGGCAAGCCGCCGCGCGAGCGGCCGATCGACATCGATCCGCGTGAGGCGTGGAGCCGAAAACCGAGCTCGCGCGCGACTGCAATTTCGTCGTCGATGCGCGCACCGTTCGGCCAGAGGTAGCAGTGGTCTGCCGCCGTCGTACAGCCGGAAAGCATGAGCTCCGCGATCGCGACCGCCGTGCTCGTGCGGATCGCCTCCGCGTCGAGTCGTGTCCAAATCGGATAGTGCACGACGAGCCAATCGAAGAGCTCGGCATTCTGTGCGGCCGGAATATTGCGCGTGAGCGTCTGGAAAAAGTGATGGTGCGTGCAGACCAATCCCGGAAGCACTATCATCCCGCTCGCGTCGATCGTCTCGTCGGCGCCCTTCGGTAGTGCTTCGCTCGGCCCCACGGCTTCTATGACGCCGTCGCGCGCGAAGAGTGCGCCGTCCTCGAAGCGACGATCGGCGTCGTCGAAGGTCGCAAGCAGCGTTGCGTGCTGGAGAAGGAGCGTGGCCATCGTAGCGAATGACTCTCCCGTCGTGGCTTCCGGATTGACGATCGAGCGGCTCAATGCCGCCGACCGCGCCGCTTTCGTCGCTGCGGTCGGTTTCACTTTCGAACACTCGCCGTGGATCGCGGAGGAGGCGTGGCAACGCCGCCCTTTTCGTGACGCCGACTCGCTCCTCGAGACGATGCGCGCCGTGCTCGCCGCCGCGCCGGAGGAGCGCCGGATCGCGCTGATTGGCGCGCATCCTGACCTCGCAGGGCGTCTTGCGCGTGAGGGACGCCTCACGCCCGCGTCGGCACAAGAGCAGTCCGCGGCGGGTCTCGATCGTCTCACGAAAGAGGAGATCTCGCGCTTCGACGAGCTCAACGGGGCGTATCGTGCGCGTTTTGGCTTTCCCTTCGTCATTTGTGCGCGCGAGCAGAGCAGCAGGTCGGTGCTCGCGAGCTTGGAGCGCCGCCTCTCGAACGACCGCGACCGAGAGATCGAAAACGCGCTCGCCGAGATCGTCAAGATCGCGCGCCTTCGTCTACGGGATGCACTCGCGCAATGAGCGGTTACGTGCTCTCCTGGCTCGATCTCGTCGTACGGTGGTTGCATTTCACTGCCGGAATCATGTGGATCGGCACCTCGTTCTACTTTGTCTGGCTTGACGACAATCTCAGCCGTCCTCGACACAAGGTCGACGAGGAAGGCGGTGTACTCGGCGAGCTCTGGTCGGTGCACGGCGGGGGCTTCTATCACAATCAAAAGTACCTCACCGGTCCGAAGAACGAGCCGCTGCCGGAGAACCTGCACTGGTTCAAGTGGGAAGCGTATGCGACATGGCTCTCGGGTGTTGCGATGCTTGCAATCGTCTATTGGGCGGGTGCATCGAGCTTTCTCATCGACAAGAGCGTGATGGCCCTGACGAAGCCCGAGGCGATCGCGATCAGCTTCGGCTCGCTCGTCGTCGGTTGGTTCGTCTACGACACGCTCTGTAAACTCCTCGAACGGCAACCGATCGTCCTCGGCGCGAGCATTTTCGTCTTTTTTGCACTATGCGCGTGGGCACTCTCTCATCTCTTTGCCCCGCAGGCCGCGTACGTGCACGTCGGCGCGATCATGGGGACGATCATGGTCGCAAACGTTGCTCACGTCATCATCCCCGGGCAGCGAAAGATGCTCGCGCAGATCCGCGCCGGGCAAGAGCCCGACCCGAGGCCCGGGAAACTCGGCAAGATCCGCTCGGTACACAACACGTACCTGACGCTTCCCGTGCTCTTT
>JASHTE010000128.1 GCA_030040695.1 Vulcanimicrobiota bacterium
ATTTGGACGACGGCGACACGCATTACGTAGATATCGTACTTGACGTCTGCGGTGTCAGTTTTCAGATCGATCGACGCCGGGTCGATGCCGCCTTCAAAGTTGCCGAGCTCGAGGTGATACTTGTCTTCGTAGAGGTGCTTGAGCGCCTCCACGTCTTTGTCGCGCAGATCGTCGGAGTACACCTGACCCGGTTTCACGTTCAAAATCGGCAGGATGAGCGTCGGCGGCAGGAGCGGATCGCCACCGATCGTGATGTGCCGGATCGTCAAGCCCTCTTGGATTTGCAGCGTCAACGTTCCGGTCGAAGGATCGAGGTTGATGTCCTTGACGTGCGTCGGCACTTGTCCGCCATATCCGATACGTTCGTAATAATTGTTGATCTTGAGAACGTCCGAGCGGAACGTGTTCGTATTGAAGACTTGCCCGACGGCGGTGTCCATGAGCGCAAGAATCGTGTCGCTCGGGACGTGCGTATTTCCACTGAAGACGATCTTCGAGATGACCGGGTTCTCGACGACGCGGTACGTGATCGCCAGGCCGCCGGGGCGCTGCCGAATCAACGGCGGCGCGAGTGCGGCAAAATATCCAAGCGCATTTATCCGCTGAAGGTCGCCTTGCACGATACGCGCACTGAATATCTGTCCCGCGTGCGCTTCGACGACGGCCATGATCGTGGCGGTGGGCACGTGCACGTTGCCCTCAACGTCCACCGAAACGATCTTCGGGACGGGAGCCGTGCTCGCGGTCGAGGGAGCCAGTGCGACAACCGCAACGACGAGGGCGAGCACAAAGACCGCCCACCGAATCGGTGTGCGACGAACGTAGGGAAGGTCAGCGATCATGCAGTCGTCGTATCCCTCGCGTCTCGCGGAGTCGCCATGAAAAAGGGTCACGCACGCATACGCGCGTGGCGGCGGTCCGCGTCGGGCCCGTGTTCGCGGTGTGCACCCGAGTGCCTTCCTTGGGCCCTGACCTTGAGAGAACGCTTAAGGAAGCTCGTATTGCGCCCACGCCTTTCTGGGAACATTCTCAGAACAGGTGTTGGAAGTTAACGGCGAACCCGTTCTGCCCTTCCAGCGGTTGGCCGAGCAGCACGGGACCGAACTGCTCGCCCGGTGTCTCGAAGAGCCGTATGGCCCCCGTCTGCGTGAAGAACGAGATCTCCGCGCTATTCGAGCGGTCCGGAGCGAATCGTATGCCGAACGTTTGCCGATTGGGCAAGCCAAACATCTCCGAATAGACGGCGGTGACTGTCTTCCCGAGCACGCGCCGTACGGAGACGCCAACGTTGCCGAAGTACCCGAGCGTGAGGTTTACGTCGCTCACGCCGAGCGTCTGACCGAGGACGTTCTCAACCGGCGCGAGCAGCCCCGACGCGAACTGCGCGTTGAGGATGCTGAACGCTTCCTGGCTCAGCGTCACCACGCCGTTGTGCTCGACGAATACGCCGCCCGGGACCGGAGCGTTGTTCACGGCGACCGTGCCGCCCCCGGGCATTTGAACCTCGAATGGATTGTATTGAACTCCACCGATGAGGCCGCCGAACGGCGCGAGCATCGCGAGAATTTGCTCGTTCGAATAACCCGAGGGATCCGAGGTGAAGTTGATCTTCAAGTTATTGATCGGTCCGGCTACGTCGATGGTAATCGTTGCGGAGCCGTATGGATTGCGCGCAACGTCGGGATCGGGATTCACCACCGTCGTCGTCGCGAGTGCATGCAGCGTTGGTACGAGTCCATCCGATGCCGAGAAATCGACGGCGCCTTGTAAGACTCGAAACGAGTGATCGAAGTACGTCAGCGACCCGCCGGTTGAAGTGAAGGAGCCGCTCAACGTCGGCGACGCGAGCGTGCCGCCGAGCGTCGCTTCACCACTCCCGCCGATATCGAGGCCGGCACCGTAGCCCGAGCCGCGCACGCGCACGTTTTCACCCGCCGTGAGCTTCATGTCGAAGGCGAGTGGCCACGAGGGGCCTGCGGGTCCCGTGCCGCCCGCGCCGCCGATGAACGCGGCGAACGGAATCGTCGTATTCGTCATCGTGGCGTTCCCGGAGAGCAGTGCATCACCGACCGTTCGCGAGAGCCGAAGGCTTCCGTCGACCGTCGCTATGCCGTACTCAGGTGAGTCGAAGCGTGCCGCGTGGAGCGCCAGCGTGCCGTCGAACGTCGGGCCCGCCGCAGAGGCGAGATCCGCCCGTCCCTGCAACTGCAACGTTCCGCCGCCCGCGTTCGCGGTGAAGTGCTGCACGTTGATTTGAGATCCACTGAACGCCATGCTCCCCTGCGCCGCGGTGATCGGCGTCTCGTCGTACTTGCTCGAATACGATCCGTTCGCAACGTTCACGTTGCCTGCCATGAACGGATCGTCGATCGTTCCGGCGATCAAGACGCGCGCGCTGATCGTTCCGCCGAGCATCGTGTCGTGGCCGAAGAGCGTGTCGAAGACGGAGGGATCTACGTCGCTAGCGTTCAGGGCAAAGCGCAGCGGCGTGTTAGCCGGGAGGCTGAAGGGCTGTAAGTGAAGCGGGATGTCGCCTGAGATCGTCGCGCTGCCGCGCGTGAACGTCGCGCCGGCGTCGTAAAGCTCGAGTCGATTGCGCTCGAGACGCACCGCGCCGTGAAGCGTGGAGAGCGGCATCCCCACGAGGTGCACATGCTGCGCATCAAAGGTCGCGTTGAATACCGGCGCAACCAGGCTGCCGCCGACATCGAGCGTGCCTTGAAAGGCACCGCTCACGGGTACGTGCGCGCGTGTCACCTCCGCGAGAAAGGACGGCAGGTCCTCGGTCGCGGCGCTGACGTGCATCTCGATGGGGTCAGCAGCGTGAACGCCGATGGACCCGGTGGCGCTCGCGATGATGTTCGGCCCCTGCAGCTCGGCTTGCTCGACGGCGATGCGCCGGCCACGTGAGGCAAAGCGCATGTTGAAGACGTCGATTGGAAAGCGCCCGAGCGTGCCGCCCCGAATCGAGGCGTCGCCTTGCATCCGCAAGTTGGGATACGTCCCAATCATTTGCGCGTTTCCGTAAGCGCGTCCCGTTATCGGAATCTGAGGAAAGCCGAGAGCCGAAACCCAGAGGCCGAGGTCGAGATTCTCCATCGTACCGGAGAGGTCGTAGCGCGAGCGCTTCAGCGTGGCAAACCAGGTGCGTTGGGGAACCAACGCGAGCGACCCGTGCGCTTTCAGCAAGCCCTCGTCACCGCCGACAACGAGCCCGCCGCGAATCAGATTGCGGCGGCTCGACCAGTGCGCAGCGGTATCTCCTATGGGAAGGCTCCGAATACGCAAGCGCCTCACGTCGACGTCGCCACTCGTTTCGACTCGTCTGCCGGCGTCTACCAGTCCGACGTCGAGCGATCCGGCCCCGCCGAGCGTGTCGCCGGTGTCGAAGAAATTGTTGAAGTCGGAGAGCGTCGCCGACGGAGCCTGCAGGTCCATTGCGATACGGCCGGTTTTCGCAGATGCATCAAAGGACGCGCGCGTCGTGCCGACGAGCACGCTCCCGCTTTGAACGCCGATGCCTCTCGCTCCGGCGTCTATGCGACCGCGTGCGTCGAGGAACGGCAAGCCGTTGACGCTTCCCGCCGGGAGGCCGACGTTGCCGGTGACGCTCGGCGCCGCTCCTGAACCGCCGATCGCGAGATCGGCCTCAAAAACGCCTTCGGCGGAATACGAAGGAACGTTCAGCGCACGCAACGCCGTGGCAAGATC
>JASHTE010000129.1 GCA_030040695.1 Vulcanimicrobiota bacterium
CCGCGACCGCGCGAACGACCGCGTCGGGCGTCGCATGCGCTTGCGCGAACTCCGCAACGAAGCGCCCGCCTCGAACGGCGAGGATGCGATGCGCCATGCCGAGCACCTCGGGAAGCTCGCTCGAGACGATGACGATCGCCGCGCCGCCCTGCGCGAGCTTGACGATGAGCCCGTAGATCTCGGCCTTGGCACCGACGTCGATGCCGCGCGTCGGCTCGTCGAAGAGCAGCACACGCGCCGTGCCGAGCAACCACTTTGCGAGCACGACTTTCTGCTGGGTGCCGCCGGAGAGATTGCGCACGAGCTGCTCGGTGCTCGGCGTCCGTATCGACAGGTCGCGGATCATCCGACTCGTCGCCTCGACCTCCTTACGGCGGTCGATGAGCCGCTCGCGATTGACGAACGCGGCGAGGTGCGCGAGGGTCGTGTTCTCGCGCACGCTCATGCCGAGGACGAGTCCCTGCGCCTTGCGATCCTCCGTGATGAAGGCGATGCCGGAGGCGATTGCGTCGCGTGGCGAACGAATGCGTGCCGGTGCCGCGCCGATGCGAACTTCGCCGGCACGCGGCAGGTCGGCGCCGGCAATCGCGCGCAGGATCTCCGTCCTTCCGGCTCCGACGAGGCCTGCCAAGCCGACGATTTCGCCGGCGCGTACCCGCAAGCTCACATCGTTCACGGCAGGCGGGCGTGTGAGAGAACGGATCTCGAGCACGACCGGCGCATCCACGGCGACCTCCGGGAGCGCCGGATAGTGCGCCTCGACGCGACGCCCCACCATTGCGCTCACGATGTCGTCGGGCGGAAAGTTGTTCAGCGGACGCGTCTCGATGACGCGCCCATCGCGCAGAATCGTGACGCGATCTGCAATGCGAGGCAACTCCTCCAAACGGTGGGAGATGTAGATGACGGCATTGTCGCCTTCTTTCAAGCGCTTGACGATCGAGAAGAGGCGTTCGATCTCGTTACCGGTGAGCGATGCCGTCGGTTCGTCCATCACGATGATGCGCGCCTGCTTCGAGAGCGCCTTCGCGATCTCGACGAGCTGCTGACGGCCCACGGAGAGTTGCGACACCGGCACGTCGAGCGGCATCTCGATGCCGAGCTCCTCGAAGATGCGCGTCGCTCGCGCGCGCGCCGATGCCGTGTCGATGAAGCCGTGCCGTGTCGGCTCGTTCCCGAGAACGAGGTTTTCGACCGCGTTCAACTGCGGTACCAGATTGAACTCTTGGTAGATCATCCCGATGCCGAGCCGCTCAGCCGTACGCGGTGCATCGATGTCGATTTTGACTCCCTCGATGAAGATGTCGCCGGCGTCGGCCGCGAGGCCGCCCGCGAGGATCTTCATCAGCGTGGATTTTCCCGCGCCGTTTTCCCCGACGAGCGCGAGAATCTCGCCGCGCTCGAGCGCGAGCGAGACGCCGGAGAGCGCCTGAACGCCCGGAAACGCCTTCGCGATGCGGCGCATCTCGAGCAGCGGCGCGCCGTTAATTATCGCGTCTTTCCGGCATCTGCCCGGACGTAGCTGCCGACGTTCACCTTCACGACCTTCGGCGGGTGCCCGCCGTTGAAGTACTCGTGTATGGTGTCGATCGTCTCCTTGCCGATTTGCTCCGGATACTGCACTGCGTCGCCGTACATCTCACCCGCGGCGATCGCCGCACGAGCCTCCGGAGTCGCGTCGTATCCGACGATCGCAATCTTCCCGACAAGGCCGGCGGCTTTCGCGGCGGTGAGTGCACCAAGCGCGGAATCGTCGTTGATGCCGAAAACGCCCTTCAGATCGCGATGCGATTGGAGGATGTCACTCATATCGGACTCCGCTTGATCGCGTTGCCCCCCGCCGTCGACGTCGGCAACGATCGTCACGCTCGGGCAGAGTTGCGAGATGGCCATCCGAAACCCGCGCACGCGATCCTGCACGCTCGTCACTTCCGGCTCATCGATGATCGCGATCGACCCGCTCTTACCGACCCCTGCGCACATGAGCTTGCCGGCTTCGAACCCGCCTTGAACGTTGTCGCTGGCAATGTGTGCTACAACGACGCCGAGCTTGCTCGTCGAAGCGATGTCGGCGGTGAAGACGGGGATGTTGGCCTGATTCGCCTCAGCGATTGCGCTGCCGATTGCCTGCGAGTCGTACGGCGTGAGCACGATAGCATCGACGTGCTCCGAGATGAAATCCTCGACTTGGCTCTGCTGCACGCTGTTGTCGCGATTCGCATCGACGACCTCGAGCGAGTAATGGTACTTTGCCGCCTCCTTGCGCATGCCGGCCTCCATATCTTGGTAGAACTGCGCTTCCCGGTTTTGAATCGAAACGCCGATGCGCTTGACCGCGTGCGCTGCCGGCGAGGTGGTCGATTGCGCTGAGTGAGAGCAGGCCGCCGCTAGGAGGGCGAGTGCGACCATAATAGGGCGCCAATGGAGCTTCATGCGGGCGCCGGTTCTATCCACAATCAGCGACTTCCGTCTTGTGAAATCTGTGGAAAAGAGGAGGCAAGCGAGCCGAACCGCTCCTCGATCTCCTCGAGCGTCTTGCCCTTGGTCTCCGGCAGCCAGAAGGCCGCTGTGAGGAAATAGACCACGGTGAAGCCCGCGAAGGCGAAGAACATCGGCGCGTAGCCGTGCTTGGCAACGGCCGGAAGAAAGACCGCCGCAATCGTCGTTGAGGTTCCCTGGTTGAGGAAGAGCGCGATCGACATTCCGTTCGAGCGAATGCGCGTCGGCATGAGCTCCGAGAGCGCAAGCCACACCACGACGCCTGGCCCGACCGCAAAGAAGCCCATGAAAAGATAGAGCGTTGCGGCGACGAGCCAGCCATTCGTGGGGCTCGGCACCGGCGTTACGTACGCGGAAATGATGCGCAACGGTGCGGTCCGCGCGGCATTGAGATCGCCGAACGGACTGCTCGAGCCTGCGAGCAGCGCCTCTACGCGATTGGCTGGAATGCTGCGAACGATCTGAATCGGCGCGCTTACTTCGTCCGAGCGCACAGCATTCGTGACGGAGCTGAACGCGCCGTACGCGTAGCTGATGACGAGTGACTGCGGCATTGTGGCGGCGGCCGCACTTCCCAACAGCCTGCGCGCCGCACGCGCGTCGAAGTGTAGCGTGAGGGTCTGATTCGGCTTCACCATGCGCTGCACCGCGCTCGCGACGTCGACGTGCCGCGCCTCGGTTCGATGGAAGAGTACGCCCGTTCCGAGTAACGAGAGAATGATACCGGCGCTCCCGACCGTGAGGAGAATCTTACGACCAACGCGATCGACGAGCAGCACCGCTACGAGCGTCATCACGAAGTTCACGATACTGAAGAAGAAACTCCCCGCGTGAGCCTGGAGGTCGTTCAACCCGGCCTGCAAGAGAATCGTTGTGTTGTATGGGATGATCGAGTTGACGCCGGTGAGCTGATTGCACGTGAGGATGACGCACGCCAGCAGGAATGGGATGACGTACTTGCGCTTCAAGAGCGACTCTCTCACCG
>JASHTE010000130.1 GCA_030040695.1 Vulcanimicrobiota bacterium
GAGAAAGTTCGTGTAGGCGACCGCCATGTGCGCGGGCCTTCCCCCCCCGCTCGCGAGGAGTGCGCCGATGACGCCGACGACGAGTGCGGCGACTGCGCGTTTGACCTGCACGTTGAATGCGACGAGTGCTGCCAAGGCGCCTGAGTAGAGGTTCATGCAATTCGCCGTGAGTGTGCCGAGCACGACCGCGACGAGCACCAGCTTCGCGACCCAGCCGGAGCCGAGCAGCGCCGTGACGGCCTGCGTCGGAAGGGCGGTCGTAAAGTTGACGCTCGGCGCGGCGCTTACCGCTGCCGCACCCATTACCTCAAGTACGATGCACGGCAGTGCGCAGCCGGCGAACGAGTACCACCACAGAGAACGCGCGCTGGTCGTGGGCGGAAGGTACCGGGAGTAGTCCGAGGCGCAGGGGACCCAGCCGAGTGCATATGAGAACGCGAGCGCCGTCGCAAAGACGAATGCCGCCTTGGATCCGCCTCGTGCTTCTGGAGCGAGCGGATTGAACGCGCTGTGCCACTGGGCATGCTCGAACGTGACGAAGGCCAACGCGAGGAATCCGAGCGCGAGCAGCACGACGCTGAGGCGCTCGAAGGCGTGAATCAGATTGTAGCCGTAGACGGCGAGCGCGGTTTGCAGTGCCAGCATGATCGCGAGCGCTAGGAAATACGGCACACCCGCCAACGTCTGCAGCGCGTACGCGCCGAACACGCTATTGATAGCGAACCAGCCGACGCCCGCAAGGAAACTCAGTGTGGCCGGAGCGACGTTGCCGAGGCGCCCGAAGGCAAGCCGGCTCGCGACCATTTGGGGAACGCCGTAGCGTGGCCCCATCACGCCGAGTACGCCGAGCACGGCGAAGCCCGCGACGTTGCCGAGAACAATTCCGACCGCGGCACTGCGCAGTCCGGTGCCGTAGAATGCCGCGATCGTGAGGCCGACCATCCACGTCGCGATCTCGGCATTCGCCGAGAACCAGACGCCGAAGAGATGCCACGGTTGTCCGTGGCGCTGCTCTACGGCGATGGTCTCGATGCCCGTCGGCTCGACTTCGAGAACTTGGTCCTTATAGAGCAAGGTCGGCGGATCTCGTGAACTGCGCGCCGGATGCGCGCATCTCGTCGAGTGCACGCTCTGCGTCACCGGGCGCCGCGTCGATCGCCGCGATCGCATCCGTGAGCACGATTGCGTCGAAGCCGGCCGAGCGCGCGTCGAGCGTTGTCGCCTTCACGCAGTAGTCGGTCGCGAGGCCGGCGACGAAGACGCGCCTAATCCCGTGCATGCGCAGCTTCTCGGCGAGATCGGTCGCGGCGAACCCGCTGTAGCCGTCCGTCTTTGGGTCGGTGCCTTTGCTGACGACGTCGTCAATCTGCTCGGCGTGTAGCAGCGGAGAGAACTGCGCGCCCTGCGTCCCAGCAAGGCAGTGCCACGGCCACGGGCCGCCGTTCGCTTGGAAATAGGCATGATCGCGTGGATGCCAGTCGCGCGTTGCGACGACGTAGGAAAAGAACGGCATCAACCGATTGATGGGCTCGAAAATTCGGTTCCCCTCAGGGACTGCGAGCGAGCCGCCCGGTAGGAAATCGTTCTGAGGATCGACGACGATGAGCGCGTCACCGGGCTCGATGTGGTACATGGGGCTACGTAGCCTTCAATGGGTGCCGCATTCCCGGCAGGGCGCGCTAGGCATGCGACCGAACGCCGGGTTCTATGGACAACTCCCAGTACATGAACGCAAACCAGGCCGCCGCTTTTGCGGGGTCGTTCATCGTGGTCTTTTGGCTCTTTGCGCTCGCGCTGACGGTGCTCTTCATTTGGTTCTATTGGCGCATTTTTGCAAAGGCAGGTTTCAGCGGCGCCCTGGCGTTGTTGAATCTCGTTCCAGCTGTCGGTCCGCTCATCTGCATCCTCATCCTGGCGTTTGGTGATTGGCCTGCGCTGCAAGGACGGACGAGCGCGCCCGTGCAGAGCGGATACGCACCACCGACGTCCTAGGGCGTTATCCCGCGACCCACGTCTCGACCGCTTCGGCGGAACGAGGGAGTATCGCGGAAAGATTC
This sequence comes from Vulcanimicrobiota bacterium, assembly GCA_030040695.1. Taxonomy (GTDB): domain Bacteria; phylum Vulcanimicrobiota; class Vulcanimicrobiia; order Vulcanimicrobiales; family Vulcanimicrobiaceae; genus Tyrphobacter. The sequence goes on from JASHTE010000130.1 coordinate 2,058, forward strand.
TGCGGCGCGCCACCGGTGACGACGATGTCGTCCTCGATGCGCACGCCGATGCCGCGCAGCGCGGCCGGAACGGTTGCGTCGTCCGGCTGGAAGTAGAGGCCGGGCTCGACGGTTAGAGCCATGCCCTCGTGCAGCCTCCCGTACTTGTAGTTCTCACTGCGAGCGCGGGCGCAGTCGTGGACGTCGAGCCCGAGCATGTGGCTCACGTTGTGGAGCGTGTAACGCCGATGATACTGACGCTCCGGATCGAGCGCCTCGTCCAGCGAGCAGTGCAGCACGTCGAGGTCGATGAGGCCTTCAGCAAGGACACGCATTGCGCGCCGGTTCGGCTCGAGAAAGTCGTTCCCGACGACGCACGCTTCGATGCCTGCGTTTTGCGCCGCGTAGACGAGCTCATAGACTGCGCGCTGCTCCGGCGAGAAGCGTCCGCCGACTGGAAGCGTCCGCGTGACGTCGGCCGTGTAGAGCGAGTCGCACTCGGCGCCGGCGTCGAGTAAGAGCAGCTTCCCGCGCTGCACGGGGCCATCGTTGCGTGTCCAATGCAACGTACACGCGTGCGCGCCGCCGGCGGCGATTGTCAGATAGCCGCCGTCGTTGCCTTCGATCCGCGCGCGTCCCCAGAACGCCGCCTCGACTTCGCGCTCACTCGACGTCGTCGAGAGCGCGCGCACGACATCGTCGAAGCCGCGCTTCGTAATCTCTACCGCTTTGCGCAGCTCCCCGATCTCGTATTCATCCTTGAGCAGGCGCATCTCCGAAAGGTACGTCGCGAGCTCCGCATCGCCGTCGCGCTCTTCGAAGCGAGCATCGAAGAGGTAGTTCACGCCGCGCACGATGCGTACGGGTGCGTTCTCAGAGCACAAGCCGTCGAGGTAAGCATCGAGAGACTGCAGCGGCGCGGCCGCGTCTACGCCATAGTACGCGAGGCTCTCTTCGACGCCGCGGTGGCGCCCCACCCAGAGCTCGCCGTGCACTCGGTTGGTAAAACCCTCGGGCGTGCCGCGATTGTGTGCGGGAACGAAGAGCCGCGTGCGATGTCCCGCACCGTCTGGCTCAAACGCGAGGAGCGCACCAGGCTCACCGCCGCCCATGAGATAAGCGAAGTCACTCGAAGGCCGAAAACGGAAGAACGTATCGTTCGCACGCACGTGCTCGATGCCGGCAGGAAGCAAGAGATACGAGGCCGGGAAGGCACGTGAGAGCGTCGCTCGGCGCGCACGCAGGCGATCGAGCTGCGGGTGAGTGCGCCGCTCGGGTGGCTGCTCGATCCAGTCTCTCGACATGAAATCGATGAGCGCCTGCGGCGGTTCTTGATCGTGTGCCGCCTTACCGGGTGGAACCCTCTCGAGAGCTTTCGAATCCATCACGCCATCTTTGCTGCTTTAGGCGTCAAGTCCCGTGCACGCTCTCGAGGCGCTAGTCCGGCGGTGGCGGACGCCGCCTGTGACTCGGTTTCCGGACGACGGTGGCGCGCAAGGGCGAAAGCTTCTCGCGCGCGAGTGCGGCGTTCACCGAAGCGAGCTCGCTCGTAAAGAGCACGTGCGTCTGCTGGGCGATACGATCGGATTGAGCGGCGTAATCGTCGATGAGCGCGGCCTGCGCCTGTGTCGGTGGACCGAGGTAGGTCGGCACGATGTGGCGGAGATAGCCGATGTTATCGATGATTTCAGCCGGTCGTTTGTAACCCGCGTTCTGGCTTCCGTTTCCGTTGCGTAGCGCGTCGGCGGCCGCGTCGATCTTCGCGCCGTATGCGGAGAGCACGCGGCGCAGCGCCGCGTTTGCATGCCTGCGCCGGTCGGCGATCTGTTTGTCGAGGGAGGCGATGATGTTAACCTCGACCTCGCATTGCTCTTGCATCACCGCAAGGCGCCAGAGGGCATCGTACTCTCCCTGCAGCCCACTCGCGGGGGCGTGCGAGTGGGGGTCGAGGCGCACGTCGAAGGACGCGCTCTCGGTGAGCTTTCCGACCGTCAGGCGAACGCCGTAGCTTCCCGGCAGCACTTCGGGGCCTTCGATCTCGAGCGGGTAGAAGACGTAGAAGAAGCGAGCGTCTTGCACCGCGTTCTTCCCACCGGGAGGATCGCTCGTAAGATCCCAGACGACGCGATTGATGCCCGGTTTCGTCGTCGCATCGAGAGTGCGAACGACTGCGCCTTGCTCGTTGAGGATCTGGAGCGTCACGGGCGGTGCTTTCTGTTTCTTCTTGGGTTGCGGAAGGTAGTAGGAGATCACCGCGCCGTACGGTTTGTTATCGGAGACGAAAGCCCCGCGTCCTGTCTCGTATGTCGGACGCGGCACGTAGCGCCAGGCGGGCATCGGCGTAAAGAGCGCAGGCGCGTTCGCAGGTGACTGTGCGAGGCCCTCGAGCGGCGTGATGTCGTCGAGGATGTAGAAACCGCGCCCGTGCGTCCCGAGGATAAGGTCGTTGAAGTCCGGTTGGATCTTGAGGTCGTAGACGGGAACCGGGGCGAGATCGAGCATGAGGCTCGTCCAGTGGCTCCCGCGGTCAAACGAGACGGAGATGCCTTGTTCGGTTCCCGCGAAGAGAAGGTTCGTTTGTCGCGGATCTTCGCGCACGACATGCACGTACGTCGGCAGGCCCTTGGAGATGTTCGTCCACGTGTGACCGTAATCGGTCGTGTAGTAGACATACGGATTTTTGTCGCCAAATCCGTGGCGGTCGAATGAAACGTAGGCGACGCCGGGCGTCGTGCGCGACGCATCGATCGACGAGACGAGCGCCTGCGCAGGAAGGCGCGGCACGTTCGCGATGACGTTCGTCCAGCTTCCACCGCCGTTGCGCGTGATCCAGAGGTTGCCGTTGTCGGTGCCGGCCCAGAGCGTGTTTGGGTCTCGCGCATCTTCGGAGATCGCGTAGATCGTACAGTAGGCTTCGGCATTCGTGTCGTCGCGTGAGATGGGTCCCCCGCTCGGCGCGAGCCACTGCGGCTTGCAGGGCTGCGTCAGCGTGTCACCACCGATGACGCTCCAGCTCTGCCCTTCGTCGGTCGTCTTGAAGAGAACGTTACCGCCGAAGTAGACAACGTTTGGGTCGTGCGGTGAGATGTAGAGCGGCGACGTCCAGTTGAAGCGATACCGGAATGAGCCCGCGCCGGTGCCGAACGGCATGATCGGCTGCGGCCCGATGTACCGTGCCTCGCCCGTCCGCAGATCGCGAAGCGTGAGATCGCCGAAGTGCGTATCTTCATAAATGATCTTGGGATCGCGCGGATCGGCCATCGCGTACTGCCCGTCGCCCCAATCGGAGATGTTCCGCCAGTCGCCACCGGGGACGCCGGCATTCTCGCCGTCGTTCCAGAGCGTGCTTGGCCCCCACCAAACTTCGTGATCCTGCATCCCGCCCATGACGTGATAGGGAATGTCACGATCGTATCCGACGCGATAGATTTGATCGAAGGGGACGACGTTGTCGTAGTTCCACGTCGCGCCGCCGTTCACCGAGATGTCGAATCCCATGTCGCTGCCGTCGAGCAATCGCTGCGGATCCGTCGGGTCGATCCAGATGTCATGATTGTCACCGCCGCCACCGAACGGGGTGAACGTCTTGCCGCCGTCCTTCGAAAACGAATTCTCGCCGCTGATGATGTACACTTTATTCGGGTCGCGTGGGTCGATGCGCACTTGCGAGAAGTAGAAGGGACGGAAATCGAGCTCGGCGTCGGTGTTCACCGACGTCCAGTGCGCGCCGCCGTCATTCGAGCGATAGAGGAGTCCATTCTTCGTTGGGACGAGCGCGTAGACGACGTTCGGGTGGTCGTAGCAGAGCGCGACGCCGACGCGGTTGATGATGCCGCCGGGAAGCCCATCGCGCAGAGAAGGATCGGTCAAGCGGCGCCACGTGCGCCCGTTATCCGCCGATTCAAAGAGGCCGCTACCGGGCCCGCCGCCGCGAAAATGCCAGGGCTGGCGCAAGAAGTCGAACGTTCCCGCGTAAACGATCTGCGGATTTTGAGGATTGAACGCGACGTCGCTGCCGCCGGTCGTCGGGTTGACGTAGAGCACGCGTTGCCACGTCTTCCCGCCGTCCTGCGTGCGGT
>JASHTE010000131.1 GCA_030040695.1 Vulcanimicrobiota bacterium
CGTCCTGCGTGCGGTAGATGCCGCGTTCCCCGCCCGCGTTCCATTCGGGCCCGAGCGCCGCGACGATTGCCACGTCTGCATCCCGCGGATCGACGGCGATCTTTGCGATGTGCTCGCTGTTGCGCAAGCCCGAGAAACGCCACGTCTTGCCTGCGTCGCGCGAGACGAAGACGCCGTCGCCCGGAGAGGCGGTGTTACGAGGGAAGCCTTCCCCAGTTCCGACGTAGAGCACGTTCGAATTCGACGATGCGACTGCGAACGCTCCGATCGCCGTCGAGGTTCCCATTTCGAAAATCGCGTCGAAGGTCAGGCCGCCATCGGTGGACTTGTAGAGCCCGCCCGAAGAGTGCCCCAAGTAGATCGTACGTGGGTCGCCTGGGATGCCCTCGACCACGTCGAGGCGTCCGCCCATCTGCGCAGGACCCACCCAGCGCCATTGCAGAGCTCCGAAGTCGCCCGGCGTTACTTGACGCACCGGCTGGGGGCTCGTCTTCTGCGGCTGCGCGCAGGCCGCAATCGAGCACGCCACGAGGCCCGCAATGCTGCAACGGAGGGCTAGCCAAGCTCGCATACTTTTCATCCTTTCGCGGGCGGAGGTCGCCCTACCGCCGTGCAAAGCCTGTGGCATGGATTTGAAGCGGGCCCTCGCGTTAAGCGCAGCCTTTGCGATAGCCTTTGCCCTCGTCGGGCAGGGCCGCGCGCAGGATGCCGCACTGACCGCGCGCATCCAAGCGGCATACGACGCCCAGTGCGCCGACATCATTCACGGTGACTTCACTGCGTTCGAAGCGACGCTCAGCCCCAATTTCCTCGCGACCGTTCAAGGAACGACGGTGACTCGCGACGAGATGGTCTCCGGCCTCAAGAGCGGGCTCGGCACGGTTTCGCTGACGAGCTGCAAGACGTTTGTTGATTCGGTGACACAGAGCGGCAACGTCCTGATCGTCATGTCACGGCGTCTGATCGATGGTACGGATCCAGCCTCGCACAAAGCGCCGCTGGAGCTTGCGGGAGGAACCCGTGACATGTGGATCGAGCAGGGCAATGGGCTTGTGGAGACGTCGAGCATGGGGCTCTGGGGAACGGTCAGCGTGAACGGGCAGATCGTCAGGACGAGCGGCGATGTGCCGTCGTCGCCGCCGCTCGAGACGAACCCACCTGCACCACCGGCTGGAGCGACGCCCTGAGCGCCGCTCTCCGCACGAGCCTCGCCCGCTTCTTGGTGCGTAGCATCGTCGGGCTTGGTTTCATTTTCCATGCGCTCATGAAGCTCCCACATCCGACGAGCTGGATGGGACCGCACGGCTTTGCGCCGCCCTGGCTGCAAGGGATCGTCACGTTCGTGGAGTTGTTCGGTGGTGCCGCACTCATCGTCGGCTTTCTTACGCCGCTCGTCGCGGTTTTGCTCGGGATCGATATGGTCATCGCGATCACGCGCTTTCACATCCCGATGGGCGGGCACTTCGTCGGAGGGCGCTTTGCCTACGAGGTCCCGCTCGTGTATCTCGTCGTGATGATCGCGCTGCTGCTGGCAGGCCCGGGCGGTCTGTCACTCGACGCATTACTGTTCAAGCGACGCTAGAGCGCACGCACTAGAGGGCGATGCTCGGCGTAAACTTCGAACGGGAGATTAGGCAACAACCCGACGTTTGGTGCACCATTGCGGCGTCGAGCAAGGCGGAACAACTCGCGGAAGCGATCCGCGGGCGTGACGTGCTCTTGGTCGGAAGCGGCAGCTCGCTCTTCATGTCACGCCTCGGTGCGCTCGCACTGCGCCGGCGGGGCATTCGAGCAGAGCCGCTCGCCGCAGCGGAGGCCCCGCTCGATTATGCGGCCTATCGCGGCTCGGCCGTGGTTGCGGTTTCGCAGAGTGGTCAATCCGAGGATCTGCTGCACGCGCTCGACATGTTGCAGCCTGAGAAGCTTATCGCGCTGACCAACGCGCCGTCGTCTCCGCTAGCAGCGCTGGCATCGGTCGTTATCGACGTGGGCGCTGGGCCGGAGGTCGCGGTTCCCGCAAGCAAGAGCGTCACGGCGACGGCCGCGATTCTTCTGTGGGCTGCGGGCATCTTGGGAAAAGGGCACGCGCGTAACGCCGAGAGCCTGATCGATACTGCGGAGAACGTGCGCTCGTGGCTCGACGGCCCCGGCGTCGACGCTGTTTGCGAGGCGGCTGCGCGCATTGCTCGCCGGCGCAGCGTCGTCATCGTCGCGACGGGGTATGGCCTTCCCGTTGCGTACGAGTTCGCGCTGAAACTCAAGGAGGCGAGCTACATCCATGCGGAGGGATTCTCGGCCGGAGAGTTCCGCCACGGAAGCGCGGCAATGCTCGATGCCTCGTGTGCGGTGATCGGGATCATCGATGACGTCTCCCGCCAGGTCGTCAATCGGCCGATGCTCGAGGCGGCCGAGGCCGAGTCCCTACGCTACGTCATCGGCGGACATCTCGGCGACGTGCCGCTGCTCGGCCCCGTGGTAGGGGAGCCGTTCAACACGCTTGCGTGGCTCGTCGCCGCGCAGATGATAGCGCTCCATGTTGGACGCGCGCGTCACGTGGAGAGCGACGCGCCTCGCGGACAAGCGAAGGTGCTCGACTCTTAGGGAGCGGGGCGGATCCAGAGGCGGAGATAGCCCGTTCTTCCTCCGGCTTCCAACTGCAAATCCCAGCAACCCGGCTGCGGAAAGTTGATCGTTTGATACAACTGCGTTCGCACGAGCGCCAAAGATCGTGCGTCTGAGCCCTCGAGCTTGCCCCGGATGCTGACGCTGGACGAGGGTGCGCGGAGGATGACCTCGTCGCGCGTGCTGAGCGGCGTATAATGCCCGCGCGCGGCGGCGCGCGCGAATGTCATGGTAATGCCCGAGACTCCCCGCGGCTCCGCGTCGACCCACGGCAGCGCGGGACCGGTATCGCTGCCGTAGACCGGCGTGACGTTGCAACTGGAAGGAATCGGTTGCGAAGGCTGTAGCTCGAGCACGTTTGCCCCAACGCGCTGAATCGCGAGTACCGCGATCCCGCACGTAAAGGCTGCAGCCAACGCAATCGATTGCTTCATCTCACGGTGTCGTAGCCGCTGTATTCCCTAGCCTGACACCCGCGTAAACCTCGAAGGTGCGCGGTTCCTGGGTGAAGTTCTGGTAGATGTTGGTGCCGGGAGCGTTGAGCACGCCCGATTGCGGGCCCGAGAAGTAGGGGAAACAGCCGGTTCCGAACGTGCTCTCGCACGGGATGAGATTGGCGTTGTCGTAATTGTTCGTGAGGTTCGTGATGACGCCGCCGACGAAGAAGTTCTTCTTCGGGCCGATGTCTTGGTAGATCTGAAGGTTGACGTTCCAGAAACCGCTTGCGATCTGTTGCTTTCCCGTAAGTTCGTACGGCGTCGGTGGAACGCAGCTCGGGCATCCTGTGATCTCGTTGCCGTCGTAGAAGAAATCGCCTTGGTAGACGAACCACGGATCGATGTGCAGGCCATTCATATGGTAATCGAAGAGGAAACTCGTCTCCCAGAGCGGGTCGTCCGTATCACGCACCATCACGCCTTCGTTCACCAGACTGTCCGGTAGCGGATAGTTGATGTACGACGCCGCGAGCGTGCCGGTCGTGTCCCAGAAGTTGTCGTACGTCGCGGTCAGAAACATCGACAGACCTGTCGGGTGATGATCGACGCGATTCAGCCCGAACTCGAAGCCGAGCGCCTGATGTCGCTGGTTGTTCGCGTAGACCGGGTGCGATGAGAATATCGGTATGCCGGCCGGCGTGTAACCTATGACCGGCGTGTACTCGGCAAAGTAGTTCGTCGCCTTGTTCCAGTAAGGCCCGAAGCGCAGCGACGTCTCGGCATCGAACTGGTGCTCCCACATCAAGTCCGCGCTATGGTTGAGCTGCGGCTTGAAGGTATTGCCGGGGGCAAAGGGGTTCGGGATGTCCCCGAACTCCGAGAGCAAGCTGTTCGGCGTCGCATACACGAAAGCCGAGCCGATGAAGCTCGAGGTCGAGCCGTAAGAGAAGCGCATGACGTTCCTTTGGTTGAACGTGTAGGTGCCGTTGAACGTCGGATTCCAAATCGATTCGGTCATGCCGCCTTGTGGAAAACCGTAGTGCTCGGCTGCGTAGAGCAACCCTGGATCGATCATGAGATTGCCGAAGCGGATTTGCGCCTCACCGTAGACGTGTGGTGAGCTCGTCGGATAACTTGAGTTCTGGTAAATTTGAGGAAATGACAGAACGCCGTTATAGTACGTGTATGCGTTCGTTGCAAGATAGTCGAATGTATTGAAGTTGAGTTGATTGCTCACGCCGAACTTGACGGTGACGTGCTCGTTGATGAGGTCTTGATAGTCGAGCGCGCCCTGGTAGATGTTCGATGTGCGGTTGCCATAGAAGTTTTGCGTGCCGTCGTCAAAGGCGCAGATGTCGTATCCGTCTCCCGAGATCTGCACCGGTGAGCCGGCCTTGTAGGGGTACGCGGGGCACGTGCCCGGGACGCCGAGCCACCACGCCCAATTCCAGCCGTTCGTGCCGGTAACATTCTCGAGCGAAGGGGTGTTCGGCTCGCCGATCGGCTGATCGAAGTTGTACGCGTTGAAATTCTCGTCGAACTTCAACGTAAAGAACGAGTGGTCGTTGATGTTATGCGTCCACTGGAGCTTTCCGAGGCCACCGTAGTGGTACCAGTTGTTCCCGGTGCCGTTCGCCAGCGCGTACCAGTAGAGGCCGATCGGACAACTCTGGCCGTCCGGCGCGGTGCCGCCGCTGGCATTCGACCAGGTGGCAGGGTTCCCGACGGCGCCGGGGCAGGGCGCGAAACCGAGTGCCGGAGACTGACCGGGCCCTTTGTCGATGAGGTAGTTGAAGTCGAAGTCTGCGTAACTGTTAGTGATCAGGAACTGGATGTCGTCGTTCGGGTCGGGCTTGTAGTGGAAGTTGCCG
>JASHTE010000132.1 GCA_030040695.1 Vulcanimicrobiota bacterium
GCTCGCGCTCACCGGTGACAAGGCCGCGTCCTTTGCGCCCGCAATGCGCACGCTGGAGACGTTCTTGAACGTGATTCCGCCGAGGCTCGTGACGCGTCGTGCGCGCCTCCTCGGCCGGCAGCGCGTGGCGGAACTGCGCGCGCTCCTCGCGGAGCTTCACGAGGAAACGCGAGACGGAAAGGCGATATGAAGCCCATGATCACGGGAATTGCCTTTACGGCTTATCCGGCAGAAGACGTCGCAGCGCTTCGCGGCTGGTACGAGAAGAATCTTGGGCTCACGTTCCGCGAGCCCTTGCTCGAGAACGGCGTGGAGATGTACAGCGAGGCGAACGTTGGCGACGGTTACTTCAGCCTCATGACCAATCAGTGGATCGGCCGCGCTCCGGGGAGCGCTTCGGGCATCGTCTTCGAAGTCGAGGATATTGATGAGACCGTGGCTGATCTGCGTAGGAAGGGACTCGAGGTAGAGGACCCCTACACGACACCGGTGTGCAAGGTGTGCTCCCTCGTCGACTCCGAAGGGAACAAGGTCACACTGCATCAGATCACCGTTCCGCACTGAGATGAAGACGCGAGTCATCATCGCTCTCATGCTCATCTCGTGCGCCGCTGTCGCTGCCGAGGAGCCGCCGCACTACACGTTCTCTCCGCCCCCGCCCGGAACGATGACGCAGTCGCAGCTCGTCTATCTCTCCGGCCAAGCGATGCACAGCCAGTGGCGCGCCGTTGCGAGTGAAGTAGGCCTCGGCCCAACGCCCGCAGGCGCCGAGTTCATGCAATGGTATCTCTCCATCTACTCGATCGACGACACGACATACGAGCTGAAGTATCAATCGCCGCGCGACGGCGAGCCGCTCTCGCGCGTCACGCGGGTCGGGAGTACGGGAGGCTGGCTGCCTGCGCAGGACCTGAAGATCATCGGGGCGGGCGTCTTCGAGAGACCGGCGATCGAGCAGCTCGTCGTGCAGAGTTACGAAGCAGCGGCCGACTGCGGCATGGGAGCCGTCACGGTCTTCGGTTACGATTTCAAGACGAACACCGTGCATCCGGTCGCGATCGTCAAGAACTATTGCAGACTCTCGGCCTCGATCGTGCGCGGCAGCGACGCCGACGCGATCGTGCTTTCGGGGCCCTACTATTCGAGCTCGGCGCCGCTGTGCTGTCCGACGAAGGCGAGCGTTACGGCAGCGCTACGGTACCGGAACGGAAAATGGGTGGAGACACCTGAATACTTCCCGCTCGTACAATAAGGGCGTGAGAGCGGCGTCGGCGCTGTGGCACCTTGCGTGCTCCAAGTGCGCTGCACGCTACGACGCGGATGCCATAGCGCAGTTGTGCTCGTGCGGCGCGCCGCTGCTCGTGCGATACGATCTCGAAAGGGCAGCGCAAACGTTCACGCACCAAGCGCTTTCTGAGCGCGAACCGACGCTATGGCGCTACGGCGAGCTGCTGCCGCTACGCGATCTCTCCGGTCGAATCTCACTCGGGGAGACGATGACACCGCTTCTGCCGTTGCACCGGCTGGGGCGCGAGCTCGGCCTCGACGAGCTCTTCGTCAAAGACGAGAGCACGCTGCCGACGGGGAGCTTCAAGGCGCGTGGCGCCGCGATGGGCGTCTCACGAGCGAAGGAGCTCGGGGTGCGCGCCTTCGCGATGCCCACGAACGGCAACGCCGGAGCGGCGTGGGCTGCCTACGCTGCACGCGCGGGTATCGAGGCGAACATCGTGATGCCGAAAAACGCGCCGGCGATTCACCGATGGGAGTGCGAGAGGGCCGGTGCGCGGCTGACGCTCGTCGACGGATTCATCGGCGATGCGGGACGCGTTGTTGCCGAGGAAGTCGCGAGAGGCGGAATGTACGACGCCTCGACGCTCAAAGAACCATACCGCATCGAGGGTAAGAAGACGATGGGCTTCGAGCTCATCGAGCAGTTCGATTGGTCGGTTCCCGACGTGATTCTCTATCCCACAGGCGGCGGTGTCGGCCTCATCGGTATCGACAAGGCGCTACACGAGCTGCGCGAGCTCGGGCTTATCGGCGATCGCATGCCGCGGTTCGTTGCCGTACAAGCCGAAGGCTGCGCGCCGATCGTCGAAGCGTGGAAGGCGCATCAATCGTCGTCGACGCCGTGGACGAACACGCACACGGTCGCCTTCGGTATCGCCGTGCCGAAGGCCATCGGAGACTTCATCGTCCTCGACGTGCTCTACAGAGGAGAGGGTATGGCCATCGCGGTGAGCGACGGGGAGTTGCTCGAGATGCAACGCTCAGCCGCGTCGCGCGAAGGGTTGTTCCTCTGTGCCGAAGGCGCCGCAACGCTCGCAGCGGCAAGACGGCTACGCGAGGGCGGCTGGATAAAGAGCGGCGAGCGCGTGCTCGCGATCAATACGGGAAGCGCACTGAAAGCCGGCGCCGTGCCGACGCGCGATAGATGAAAAACCCGATTGCCGCCACGAGCAGCGCCTGCACCGCAGGCTGGATCCAGAACGCCTCATGCGCCGACGTCACGACAAGCGAGATCGAGAACCAGAGTGAGAAAGCCATGATGGCGCCGCCTACCACCAAGCGACGCAAGGGCACGGGCCGGCCGTACCGCAGCAACCCGAGCCCGACCAGGAAGAACACGATCATCACGGAGAGCACGCGCAGGCTCACCCCGAAGACGTAGCCGCTCCACAGCGACTCGACGAGGCTCAAAGATCCGAAGAGCGCGCTGACCGTCAACGCAGCGACCGGCGTCTTGAAGCGCTCGTGAGTTGCGCCGAAGCGGCGCGGCAGCAGACCGTCTTGCGCCCACGCATAGATCCAACGCGACTGCGCGAGAAAGAGCGGCAAGAGTGTCTTGATGATGATCATGGCAACGAACACATTCATCAATGATGCGAGCCACGCGGGCATCACGAGCCCGAGCAGCCCCGTCGACGTCGTGTACGTCGTGTCGCGTAGCGACGCGAGGCCGGCGATCTCTTGCCAGGGCACAGCATGGTAGATTGCAAACGCGAACGCCGTATAGATGGTGGTCACCATGAGGACGGCGACGAGCACGCCACGCGAGAGCGAACGCACGGCGTCGACGACTTCACCCCCCGTTTGCGTCGACGTCGAGAGACCGAGATACCCGAAGAAGAGCAATGGAAGCGCGGTGCCGAAGGCCGCGCCGAAGCTCACCCGTTGCACGGGAGCGAGCGCGCGTACATGCGCGGCGGCAAGGTGAAGGTGCGTCAGCAGCGCAGCTTCGAAACGCACGGGCGACGTTGCAAAGCCGAAGCCGATCATCGTGGCGGCGACGAGCAGCACGAATACCATTGCGATGACCGCAAGTGTTGTGGCGAGACGAATGCTGCGCACGTGAACCAGCCACGCGGCCCAGATCAGCGCAAACCCCACGAGCAACGTTCCGAAGCTCGACGTCAACGCGTGAGCGACGTGCGTGAAGCCGAGCGCGCTGCACGCGTTTGCGAGGAACTGCGGCGTGACGTAGGCAAGTGTTCCCAGCGCTCCGGTCACGCCGAACCATGCCAGAAGCGTGGCGAGGAATGCGCTCTGCGGCCCGACGGAGTCGCGAATGATCACGTACTCACCGCCGGCGCCGATCGAGCCGGCTGCGAAGAAGTAGCGGTAGGCGAACACGGTGAGCAGTGTCATCGCGCCGCCGATAAGCATGAGCCACGGAACGAGGTCGCCGACGCCGGGGGCCGTCGCTTGCACCTGGGTTGAAACGAAAAAAAGCCCTGCGGCGATCTCGTTCGTGACGCCGAACGCCACCACCGACCACAATCCAAGAGCGCGTTTGAGCGGAGAGGAGAAGGCGTCCATCGCTACCGGGATTAGCCCGCAGCGTTGCACAGGCCTACGTCGCCGCACGCGGAAGTAACGGCGTCGTGCTATGAGTCTCTCGATTGCACAGCTTGAGGAGAGTATCGCTGCACAGGGCGCCCAGGTTCCGTCGATGTACGGGCGCGTAGACTTCGCCGTCACACCGGAGCGCTTCACGACTGAACCCGGCGCGCAGACCGAGATCGAGCCGGAGTTTGCCGCAAGGCGGCCCGCGCTGCTCGAAGACCGCGAGCAGGTCGCGCGCATCAAGGCGTACACGATGCACGGTGACCCGGTTGCCGACGCCTACGCAGCCCTCATACCGGAGTATGAGTTCCACCGGCTGATTGCGATGCTGCAAGATGCGTGCGATAACGGGGTCGAGAGTATCGCCGCCGCACCGTCGGAGCTTGTCCGCTTCATCCGCGAGATGGAACGCATTCCGGCGTGGATCGATATGGAGCTCATCGAGCGCGGCGCCCGGGCCGAGCGTAATGCGTACGCACATCGGGCACCGTACGTCATCCGTGGCGGCTTCATCGGAACCTTCATGAACAAGTACTCCGCCTTGCCGATGGCGCTGACCGGCACGCTCTCGAACAAGACTGCCGCCCACCGAGTGCACGAGACGGCAACGTTCTTCACAACGACGGTCATGCCCGGCGCACTCGATCGACACGGCGCTGGCTTCAAGGCCGCAGCGATGGTGCGTCTCATGCACTCGATGGTGCGCTTCAACGCGCTGCGCGGCGATCACTGGGACGTCAAGATCTACGGCATTCCCATTCCGCAGGCCGACCAAATGCCGGTGGGCCTCCTCTCGCTCTTTCAAATGGCGCAAAAGGCGCTTCGCCAAGGACGCACCGAGTTTACGCCGGCCGAGCGCGCACACGTCGAGTTGGCGCGGTACCGCAGCGTTCTCTTGGGCCTGCCGGAAGCGTTGCTCCCGGACCGCCCTCAGGCGATCGTCGACATTCTGTTGACGCGCCACGCGACGCTTCGCAAGGGATACGATGAAACCTGCGCCGCTCTCGTTCGCGCAACGATGGCGGCCGATCTCATAACAGGGGGCTCGCTCTCCGATCGCGCCCAAGCGTGGCTGGAGCGCGGTTTCTCGAAGGTCTACTTCCTCACAAAGTTCGTTCGCGGTGACAAGCGCGCGGCGGAGAGCGTCGGTGTGCGCGTCGGTGTCGTCGACTATCTTCGCGCCGCCGTGACGCTCTTCGCTGTGGCATCGTTGATGAGCGTCTACGCGCTTGCGGCTCGGCTACCTGGAACGAGCAACGTGGTAGACCGTGCGCTCGTCCGTAAGTTGGTGAAGCAGCTCGCGCGCTACGGACCGACTAACCTAGGATGATCCAGTCGACGACCTGAGCCGTCGTTCCATTCGAATACGTGATGGTTCCCGTGCCCGAGTAGTCCAACGTGATCGTTGCAACAACCGTCCCGCTCGAGTTCGTGACGTCTCCGGTGAGCTTGCCGCCCTTGGAAGAGGTGAGAGTCACGGTCAACCCGAGCCCGCTCTCGTCGAGACTGATACTCGACATTGCACCGCCGCCCCACTGAGGTCCGCCGAACCCGAGCGTCACCGTACCCGTGAGCGTGAGCACTTGCGTGCCGCCTGAGATCGTCCACGCCGGTAGCGTCGCCGATGCTAGTGTCAATGCGCCGATGGCGCCGGTATATCCGCTCCCGCTCAGTTGGATCTGGAGTTCGTTGGGTTGGCCCCAACTCGGCGGTGAGGCCGATGGCGAAGGCGAGGGCGTCACGAACGTTCCCGTCGCCGTGCCGGTAAAGCCGATGCTTTCGTCCAGAGGCGATGGCGATGCCGTGGGCTGCGAAATCGTCAGGACGTTGCCCGCACCGCAGTCGATCGGGTTGGAAGTTCCAAAGACGCAGCTCTCACCGACTTGAAGGAGCGGTGAGGCGCTCGGCGCGGGCGCGACGCTCTTTTGCGCCACGATAGATGTCACGTGTCCGTTGCTCAGCGTGAAAGCGAGCGAGAAGGTCTTGTAGGCAACGACCGCTCCAGCCTGATCCCAGACCTCCTCGGAGCCCTGGATCGAGCCGCCCGAACTGGAGAAGGTGATCGTCTGAGTGATGAGCTTGAACGGCTCAGTACAACTCGGATCGAAGAAGATCTCGATTGTTTGCGTTACTTGGCCCGAGCCGGTCGAAGATTGCGAGAACTCAACGCCGTTCTGACACGTTCCGCTAGCGCTTTGCGTGTGAACGTCCTG
>JASHTE010000016.1 GCA_030040695.1 Vulcanimicrobiota bacterium
CGATAGTGCGGAAACCTCGCGCGAAGACCGTCACTCGGCTTACTCGAAGCTCCGTGGCCGATCTCGTCGGGAAGGATGATATAGTAACGGCGTGCATCGAGCTCCCCGCCCGGCTTGAAGAGGACGCCCGCGAACTTCGGCTGCATGAACTGAGCGCTCGAGCCGCCGGTGCCATGAATGATGAGCACCGCGTTCGTCGTCTGGCCGCTCGCGTTTCGCCGAGGCGTCCCGTACGTGACGTAATGGAGACGCAGGTTCTGCAGCGTCTCGCCGTCGGCGAACGTAAAGCGCGCGATGACGTACGTGCCGGCAGTTGGTTCGGGCAGTTCGGCGGCCGGAGCCGAAGCGACGTAGGCGAGCACGGTGACGAGCAACGCAATTGTGGACCGCATCAGTCGAGATTCCGCCGCTCGATAACAGTCTCCTAGGTTGGCGATATGCAGCGCTTTGCCACGTTTTTAGACGGACGTGTACGGAGAATCAGGCAACACGATCAACGGCCGGCGGTGGCGTTCGCGGCCGTCGAGATGGAGCAGGCCTATGCCCACTCCGGCAGCTCCTTGCATATACCCGGTCTGCGCAATAACGATGGCCGGGTCGATCCGGTTTTCAGCTTGCACCCAGCGCATGCCTCGCTCGTCGATGGTGGCGCGATTGAGAATATCGTCGACCACTCGATGGGCGAAGTCCAGATAGCGCGAGTCGCCATACGTGCCGTGCAGGTCAAGCATGAACTGCAGGACGGCCGTATCGCAGCAGCACATGCTTATATTGTTCCAAAAACCCGGCGTACGCACTTCCGGGATACCGCTTGCCATGAGCGCGTCCACCTCACTGTCGGCCCAGTTCCGCCAACTTGGGTCGTCCGTTAGCTCACTCAGCCTGTAGAAAAGGCGTGACGTCCCGGCCGGACCGTGACACAAGCCGAGGTAGAATCGATGCTCTCCGCCGGGCGTGTAGTGGAAGACGAGGCAGCCGTTTGGATCGCACGTTGCAATGGCTTGCAGATGTTGCGCACCCTTGATGGCGGCCTGCAAGAATCTCTCCTCGCCCGTAGCCTTCGAGAGCGTCGCGAGGAAGTACGCCACGCCGGCGGTCCCGTGCGCAAAGTTCGGATAATAGCGTCCGGTGCTAGACATGGCATTCCATGCCAGACCGCCTCTTGCACCTTGCGCCCGCGAGAGAAGAAAGCTGCCGGCTTGGCGCGCGGCGGGGACGGCGTTGGCGTCATTCGTCTGCGCCGCCCACCATAGCAAAAATAGTCCCCCGCCGGCCGCGCCCGAGACAACATCGAGGCCGTCACTCCATTGCGTTCCGTGCGCCGTCCGAGAAAGAATCGCGTCGACGGCGCGCTGCGCAGCGGCGCGATATTTCTCATCGGCGCTCACGTGATGCACCACTTCCATGGTGTACGCGATACCCCCCAAGCCGACATAAAAGCCGGCACCTGCGTTGGGGTCCCTGAGCCGCTGATCGGTAAGCAGCGTCGCGATGATCTCGTCGGCGCCTGCGCGTGCTTCCCTTAAGAAGCTCTCGTCACCCGTGGCGTAGTACATCTCGAGAAGGAATGGCGGAATGCCCGGTGTCCCTTCGTAAAAGCTGGAGTCGCTCGCGTCGGGCTTGAGCGGATCGACCGGCCACGTGATTCCATTTTCCGTCACTCTCTGCGCGTTTCGCAGCCATTTTGCGGCTTGAAGCGCGGCCGAGAGATACGGGCGGCCTTGCAGCTGCTGCGACGTCGCTGCCAGCGCAGGCGCGGAGAGACGGAGGTTCGCTACTGCGGCGGCCGCCAAGCTTGCCCGCAGAGCGTCTCGGCGAGTTATCACTAGTCGCTGCTTATTGCAATTTCGAAGCGCTAACACCTTGGGGTTCAGCGTCTGGGCGTATTCCAAGCAAAGGGGAGTAGGAACGTAGCCTCATGCGCGCGATATTGGCCTGGCTGCTTCTCGCTAGCGCCGTGCCGGCTGCCGCTCAATCATCCGTATCCGCGGCGCGCGATGCGCAGAGCGTCATCGATCGCATGATCGCTCGCAACCCGTCGCTCCTCTCATTTCAGACACGCGTGCACGTCGACCTCCACATGTTGAACTTCCCGTATCTCGCTCAGACGCTCGAGGGTACGCTCTACTTCAAGCGGCCGGACAAATACGAAGTGGTCTTCGATAGCGTGCCCGCATACATGAGCGGCTTTTCTCGGCTCCTCGACAATATCGGCGACCCAGATGCCTGGCAGCGTGACCAAAACATCTTCCTGATAGGCACGCGGACGATCGGCGGTAAGCCGCTGCTGTGGCTGCGCCTTACCGCGAAGATCCATGACGACAATCTCGACCACGCCGACGCCTACATCGACCCGAGGAGCTACGAGCTCGTTCGCATGGAGTGGCACTATACGAACGGCGGTACGATCGTCATGACGCAGTCGTACCGCTCGGAGTTCGGGTTCGTCCTCCTCGCCGCCCAACATGCGACGGTCGATATTCCGCGCGTTCGCGCGGTCGGTGACGCAACGTACGGCGCCTATCAAACGAACATCGACGTCGACGACCACGTCTTCACCGAGCAGTAGTCACCAAGTTCCCGCCAACGGAAATCACCCGACCCGGCGCTACAATCTCTACTCCGTGACGATCCTCGGTTCGTCCGCCAGGCAGGCTGCCGCAGCTGAGACGCCGTTATCCTGCCGGACAGAGCGCCTGAAGGGCCGCTTCTACGTCCTGCATCGGAGACGCGTATGAGAATGTGTATTCAAGCGAATAGAGCGTATCGCCGCGCCTAAAGAACGATATCTGCAAATTCAGCATGCCGGTGGCGGCGTTTGCGACTCCCGTTATCAGCATCGTTTCGGCCGGCTCTCCGCAGACGGTCGTGCTGGAGTTGACCTGCACGACTGCGCTGGGCATTTTTTGAAGCGCCGCCTCCGTCAGCGCGACCTCCTCAGCAGGGGTACACGTGCAAACTTGTTTCATTGCGATGAGCGTGCTTTCACCGCCGCCAGCCTCATGGCGCGTGTAGCGCGCGTATGCCAAGGACTGCAAGGGTTCCGACTGCCACGTTGACGGCAGGGGAGACGGTACCTGGGCTAAAGCCGGCGCACTCCCAACCAAGAGGTCGATGCCTAAGACGAAGACACTGAGTTTCCGTTTCATTTTGATCGTGCTTCCGCCGTTTTCCGCGGCCCGAGCGATCTCATTTGAGTTCGACAAAGATGACGTCTGTGTCGGTCGTACCCGTGTTCTCGCCGACGTGCGTTTGGGCAGCGTTCCAAATGACTTCGTGAGGCGATTTTTCGACGTCTACCGTGCGGTCTCCGACGGTCAACCGCCGCTGGAATTTACTGAGGGTAATGAGAACGCTGTCCGGATGGGCGTGCGGTTTAGTTCTGTCACCGGGTTTATCTGTATACCGCAATACCCGCACGCGGTCGTTCTCGAAGAGAATCTTGTACAGTTGAGGATCGGTGACCGTGGGATCTGGCTCCATTTTGCTATCTTACACCGTTTCACAAGGCGTGAGCTGGTCGGCGATAATCTCGGTCCCGGGCTGGGAATTCGCCGCCGTACCAGTGCGCAATTCCCGCTCGAAAGAGGTTTCCTTCATTTTTAGCACAGTTTGGCCTGTTACGGTCGACGGTGGCTCTCGGGCGCTCTTGGGAGAAGCTGACCGGCGTTACCTGTCGCTTTCTGGAGACAGGTAATGACGCGCCCCTGTCGGTGAGATACCTCCGGAAAGGTATGAAGACATGGTTTTGTTCCGACTACGACCTACGACCTGCTTTGGGAAAAGCGAAAGTATCCACCGAAAGCAATTCTCGGTACAGCATACGAGTTCGCGACCGGTCACATGCTGAGCTCGAGCGCCTTCGAGGGCGGGAAGAGCGGCGCGGTGAGGGTTCTCGAGAACCTCGGATTTACGGTCCAGGCGAAGTAACGCCTAAGGCGCCAACGTCTGTATAAATCTTATTGCTAGCGAGTTCTACGCCGACTGCGCAGCGCTGAGAATTACTTTGACCACGCGGTCTGGTTGCGAGAGCATCGGCACGTGACTAGAATCGAGTTCGGTCGTCTTGGCTTTCATGCGTTTCGCAAGAAACCGTTCAAGATTCGGGTTGACGGTGTGATCCTTCTCTCCGACAATATACCAGCTTGGCTTGGTCTTCCACGCAACGCCTGGTGCATCGTGCGCGAAGATGTCGGCAGCTGGCGCGCCCTGTGTCGCCCACACGAGCTGCTGCTCAGTCGCCGAGAGATCGCCGCAAAAATACTTGAGGCCCCCTTTGGTGAGCCAGATGCGCCCATCGACGACTTTAATGTGCTTCAGCACGTCGGTCGGCGGGAACTTCTGCTGTATGCTCTGCGACGTCTCGCCGGCGTCGGTATCGGGAGCAAGCGCATTGATATAAACGAGGGCTTTCACGCGCGGGTCGGTTCCGGCCGCCGTGATCACCGTGCCGCCATATGAATGGCCAACAAGCACGATAGGAGCCTTCACCATATCCATCGCCCATTTGGCAAAAGCGACGTCGTTTTCCGGCGTGTTGAGCGGGTACTGCGCAGCAATGCAATCATAGCCTTGTGCTTGCAACGGCCCCATCACTTTGGTAAAGCAGGAGCCGTCGGCCCAAAGTCCGTGACAGAAAACTACGCTCGGCTTGCCCGCGCCGGGCATCATCGCGGCCACTTCCGGTTGCGCCGATGCAAAGGAGTGGCTCGCCGCGGCGGCACCGATCGCTGCCGCGCTCGTCGCAAGGAATTGAGCGCGTTTGACGCTTGTTTTCGAACGCATACCATTGCTCCCATCGATGTAGTACAGGACTAATCGCCTTCGGAGGCGCTCAGAATGCTTCCTCCCCTCGAAGATGTGCCGCCCAGCTCCATTCGGAGCGTAGGGCACCATGCCGACGCGGAAATCATTGGATCTTCCTCGAGATTCTATTCCTCGCCTCGGGGCTACGGGCCGGCGTTGGCGCGGCCATAGGTAGCGGATAGATAGCGCCTCTTGCCAGGGGCCGCCGAAAGGCGATGCTAGGCGCCCCTCACGGCCTGTACCTTGAGCCGTACGCGCAGTTTTTTTCTTATCGCACTAAGAATCTCGGAGAGGTTATCCATGCTTGGATTACCGCGGCTGGAGAGCATGCGATGAAGACTCTTCGCAGATTTATGGGTCAAGCGCGCTAAAGACTCGAATCCGATACTTGCGTTCACGAGATCGCGCAGGAGCAATCTAGCAATCTCCGGCTCGCC
>JASHTE010000133.1 GCA_030040695.1 Vulcanimicrobiota bacterium
TACCGCAGATGGCTCGCTCGCAGGTTCCGGGGTAACAACCTCTGACTGCTGGCGCGGAGCGTTATCGCGGCCACGGCCGCGGC
Organism: Vulcanimicrobiota bacterium; assembly: GCA_030040695.1. Classification (GTDB taxonomy): domain Bacteria; phylum Vulcanimicrobiota; class Vulcanimicrobiia; order Vulcanimicrobiales; family Vulcanimicrobiaceae; genus Tyrphobacter. The sequence goes on from JASHTE010000133.1 coordinate 84, forward strand.
CGCGGCCGCCGCGCTCGCGGCGATCGCGAAAGCCCTGCCGCTCGCTGCGATCGACCGTATTCGTTTGACGCGGCTGATCCGGAAGAACCTCACCGCGATAGATCCATACTTTCACGCCGATGCGGCCGAACGTCGTGAATGCCTCGACGTGCGCGTAATCGATGTCGGCGCGCAGAGTATGCAGCGGCACTTTCCCGTCGGCGTTGCGCTCCGTGCGCGCGATCTCGGCACCGCCGAGGCGGCCGGAAACCTGCACCTTGATGCCGCGCGCGCCCGCCTTCATCGTACGCGAGATCGCCTGCTTCATCGCTCGCCGGAACGCAATGCGCTTCTCGAGCTGATCGACGATGTTCTGCGCGACGAGGCGCGCGTCGAGCTCGGGATGCTTGATCTCCATCACGTTGACTTGCACGGATTTGCCCGTGAGCTGTTCGAGCGACTTGCGAATCTCGTCGATACCGACGCCACGCTTCCCGATGATGATGCCCGGCTTCGCGGTGTTCACGATGACACGTGCCTGGTTCGCGCGACGCTCGATCTCGATCTTGCTGATCGCTGCCGAGCGCACCCACCGATTGAAATAGTTGCGCACTCTGACGTCTTCGTGCAGCCAATCGACGTAGTGTTTCTTTTCGAACCAGCGGCTGTCCCACGTGCGCGTGATACCGAGACGCATCCCAATCGGGTGAATCTTATGCCCCATGGCTTCCCTTCCGTCGTGCCGCGCGCTCGGGTGCCGATGCTCTTGGCTTCTTCGGCGGCTCCTCGCCGACGATCACCGTCACGTGCGAGAGACGCCTGCGTTTGAAGTACGCGCGCCCCTGTGCGCGTGGATCGAGGCGCTTCGTGAAGCGGCCGCCCGGCCCACCGTCGACCGTGATGCGCGTGATGTAGAGAGCGTCGGTGTTCATATTATGGTTCGTACCGGCGTTTGCAACCGCACTGCGCACGAGGCGCTCGATCGGCTCCGCGGCGTAGACGCCCGAGAACTTCAAGAGCACGAGAGCCTCGCGCACGCTCTTGCCGCGAATCGCATCTGCGATACGCCGCAGCTTACGGGGCGCCATGCGCACGAAGCGCAGGTGAGCGGCGGCGTGCTGCGCAGCGTTCATGACGACGAAGCGGCCGCCGGTGCTTGGGTGGTTGCCGCGCCGGCCGCCGGCGTTGCCGCGGCCTGCTTCAACGCCGACTTCTCACCGCTGTGACCGCGGAAGATGCGCGTCGGAGCGAACTCGCCGAGCTTGTGACCCACCATGTTCTCGGTGATGTACACCGGAATGTGCGTCTTGCCGTTGTGCACGCCGATCGTGTGCCCGACCATCTCCGGAACGATGGTCGACGCCCGGCTCCACGTGCGGATCATCCGGCGCTCGCGCGTCACGTTCAGCTTCTCGACTTTCTTCATGAGGTGATCCGCGACGAACGGGCCCTTCTTGAGCGATCGCGACACTACTGCTTCCTCTTGCGGACGATCATCGATGCGGTGCGCTTGTTGCGCCGCGTCTTCTTGCCCATCGTCATCTGACCCCAAGGTGTCGTCGGCGGTCTTCCCGACGTCGAGCGGGCCTCGCCACCGCCGTGCGGATGGTCGACGGGGTTCATTGCGATGCCGCGCACGCTCGGGCGCTTGCCCATGTGCCGCACGCGGCCGGCTTTCCCGATGATTTGGTTTTCGTGATCGATATTGCCGAGTTGGCCGATCGTCGCGCGGCACTCGACATGAATCTTGCGCACCTCACCAGAGGGCATGCGTACCTGCGAGTACTCGCCTTCTTTCGCCATCAACTGCGCGCCGACGCCGGCAGAACGAACGAGGCGCCCCCCTTGCCCAGGACGCAACTCGACGTTGTGGATCAGCGTGCCGATCGGAATATTCTTGATCGGCAGCGCGTTGCCGGTCTTGATATCGGCTGAGGGGCCCGACTCGATCACATCACCCACCTGCAAACCGAGCGGCGCGAGGATGTAGCGCTTCTCACCGTCGCGATAGTGGAGCAGAGCGATGCGCGCCGAGCGATTCGGGTCGTACTCGATCGTCGCGACTTTCGCGGGAATGCCGTCCTTGCTGCGCTTGAAGTCGATCAAGCGGTAGAGCTTGCGCGTACCGCCGCCCTTGTGGCGCACGGTAATGTGGCCGTTGAAGTTGCGCCCGGCGTGCTTCTTGCGAACCTCCACGAGCGAGCGCTCCGGCTCGACCTTGCTGAGATCGGCGAAGTCGATCGTGGTAACGAAGCGCCTTCCGGGGCTCGTGGGACGATATTTCTTCACAGGCACGGCAACGTCTCCCAGTCGCGTGTTATGCGCTCCAAGCGCGAGGCGCGAGGAGCGACGTGTGCTACGGCACACGAGCGACGAGTAACAAAGCGATTGGAGGTGCAGACCATCTGAATCATTGCTCGAAGTAGTTCACGCCGCCGAGCTCGATCTTCTGACCGCTCTTCAGCGTGACGATGGCTTTCTTGAAGTCGCTGCGCTGGCCGGACGTCCGAATACGACCGCGCGCAAAGGTGCGCGACTTGCCGCGAACGTTGACCGTGTTCACCTTGACGACGTTTACCTTGAAGAGCGTCTCGACGGCATGGCGGATCTGCGTCTTCGTCGCGTCCGGATGAACCGCAAACGTATACTGCGTCTCGAGCGCCTTGGCCATCGCCTTCTCGGTGATGCGCGGGGAGATGATGACGTCGCGGATGTCCACGGTTACTTCCCCGCGAGGCGCGCGAGGATTGCCTCGTGTGCCTTCATCGTGAGGACGAGCCGCTCGAAACGGAGCACGTCTTTCACGTCGAGCGCGCCGTCGTTTGTGACCGCGAGAGCAGGCAGATTGCGTGCTGCGCGAGCGATTGTCTCGGCGTT
>JASHTE010000134.1 GCA_030040695.1 Vulcanimicrobiota bacterium
CCGAGAGAAAGGCGAGCGCTCTCGCATCCGGCGAGAACTGCGGATTCGCATCGCTGCGCGGTCCGAAGGTGATACGCTCGCACGCGCCGCTTCGCGTTTCGACGAGCTCGATGCGCGTGACCGGGAGACCCGAGAACTCCTCGTAGAGCGTCGCGGTAAAGGCGATTCGCGTGCCGTCCGGCGAGAGCGCGACCTCCTCGATACCGTTCGCACGGCCGAGCACGATCGAGCGCCGGAAATGTTCGAGAACATCCCCGTATAGCGGCTCGTCGCGAATATCTCGCCGCACTTCGCCTCCACTATATGGTGCCGGACCCCCGGAAACCATGCCCACCGAAGGGGCAAGAAAACCTGCGACGCATGTTATCCTGCCGTGAGCCCCGTACCTACCCGGTATGAGCGGTAGATCATCGGAAGCCGATCGTCTCTTTTGGGGATTCGAAAACAATCCGCCCTCCGAAATCGCCACCATGATCTCGAAAGTCGGCACGATGGGCGTTGCGCCGCACGCAATGGTCGCAGCCTGCCATAATCTGTCCGCACAGATCGGTGCCGACGTCTTGCGCGCCGGCGGTTCTGCCGCCGATGCATTCGTTGCGACGACGTTCAACGACTGGGTCGTCAATCCGGGAGCGTCGTCATTCGCAGGCCCGCTCGGCGCGATGATCTACGACGCAAAACACGGCGTCACCGCAAGCCTGTTTGGCGGCATGAAAAATGTTTCGTCGCCGAGCGGGCGGTGGAGTCCCCGCGATGCAGCAGTAGGGAAGCTCGTCATGGTCCCCGGTGCTGTACCGGCGCTCGAGGCGCTGCATCAGCGTTACGGGCGATTATCGTGGAGCGACTGCCTTCAACCCTCGATCGACACCGCCGAGCACGGGTTCATCGTCCCAACGCTCTACGCGAATCTCGTGAAGTCACGCGCCTCGCTCCTGGAAACCTCCGCGTATGCGCGCACGACGCTGCTCCGCGGCGGTCAACCCGTCGCCGCCGGTACTTTGCTTCGCTTACCGCTCGTCGCCGAAACCCTGCGTCATATCGCTCGCGACGGCGCCGCGTACGTGCAGCACGGCGCCTGGGCACACGAGGCAGTCGCCACTGTTCGCGCCGCCGGCGGTGCGATGACGCTCGCGGACCTCGCCGACTACCGGCCGATGTGGACGCAGCCGCTGCACGGCGAGTACCGCGGCTACCGGATTGCCGCTCCCGGCGCTCCCGATACCGGAGGCGCCCGTCTGTTCATGGCGATGCTCACGCTCGCGCAGTTCGACATCGTTCGACTCGGGCATTGGTCGAAGCACGCCTCGTCACTGGAGCTGATGACGAAAATCTTTCGCGGGATCATGGCGCAGATGTGGCTCGACGATCACGCAACGATGTCCGATCCGGAGCGCGTCGCGGCGCTCGTCGTCTCGAGCTCACGCGCGATCGCCGCGAACGTCGCGGCGCCGGAGATTCCTCGCCTTACCACCTCCGGACATCATAGTTATCACGTTATTGCCGTGGACGCGGACGGCCTCGTCGTCAGCGGAACGCACACGATCGAGTCGCTCCCGTGGGGCAACATCGCGCTCTTCGTCGGAGGCATTCCCTTGAATGGAAGCGGGAGCATCAATCTCGCCACGCCGCCGGGAGGATACGAGCTCGCGCCGCTGACCGCGTCCATCGTCACGCGAAACGGTAGGTTCGTTGCGGCAAGCGGCGCCTTCTCGTCGTCGCTCTTTCCCGCCGACTATCAGGTGCTCTCGAACGTGCTCGATTTCAACATGCTTCCGGAAGAGGCGCTCCTCTCACCCCGTTTCGGATACTTTGCGATCGACCTCGCGAAACTCACGATCGATACGCATAGAATCATGCTCGATCCCCGTTATCCTCAAAAGCTCGTCGCGGAGGTTGCAGCCGCGACCGGCATCGGCTTCGATCAAGGGCCCGGCTATGTCGACGTTGGAATGCCGGTCGTCGTGACGCGCGACGAGCGCACGGGAGTGTTGCGTGGGATGACGCCGGAGGTGCTTCCGGAAGGCGCAGCGCTGGGGTTTTGAGAACGCGCATGCAGCGGAGCCGTTTCTTGACGATCCTCGCGCTTCTCGCGTCTGCTGCGGCATTGTACGCACCGCCGGGAGTGCGCACCTCCGCGCGCTCGTCCGCTCGTATCTTGGACCCGAGCATGCTCCACGCGATGCGTGGTCTCGCTACGGATCGTCCGGCGGCGCCTCGTTCAGCAAGTACCGTATGAAGTAGTCTCGGCTTCGGCGCGCGAGGTAGTCTTGGTCGATGGTGAAGTGGCCGCTGTTCGGCACGTAGATGAAATCGAAATCCTTCCCCGCGTTGATGAGCGCGTTGACGAACTGTACTGTCGACCCTGGGATCGCGTTCTCATCGAGCTCGCCCATGATAATGAAGAGCTTCCCCTTCAAGCGCGAGGCATCGAGATTACTGTCGAGCGAGCGATAGTTGAGGGCGACGACGTTGGGCTGCGGTCTGAGCGATCCTCCTCCGGGATAGAGGGGCGTCCCCTGCCAGGGCTCCACACCTTGGTACATGTTGTGAAGGCCGCCCGGCGGATACGCGGCGACACCGACCTTGAAGAAATTCGGAAACTCGAGCATCGCGCGGATCGACGACTCGCCGCCGAACGACCCGCCGATGATCCCCATGCGCGAGAGGTCGATGTAGGGAAATCTTCGTGCGAGCTGGCGAGCCGCAGCGACGTGATCGTCGAGTCCGAAGAGACCCATCCGGCCGTAGCTCGCATCGAGGAACGCCTTGGAGCGGTTCGGCGTCCCTCGTGCATTGACCGACATCACCACGAAACCGAGCGCCGCGAGGGACGGCGCGCTGACGATGTTCCACGGCCCCTCTACGGCCTGCGCGAACGTTGTCGGCATCGAGGCGACGAGTGGGCTCGTGTACTCGTCGTCGACGAGCGGGTATCGCTTCCCGTTCATGAAGGGTAATGGCCGGTAGAGGACGCCCCATAACGGCGTTCCGTCACTCGCACGCACCGTGAACGGCATCGGAGGGCGATAACCGGCTGCGTAGAGTGCGGCTGCGTTCGAGCGCGCTACCACGGCCACGAGCCTGCCGCTCGACGTGGTGCGGATGACCGTGCGCGTTGGTTGATCGACGGTAGAGTAATTGTAGACGACGTAGTTTCCGCTCGGCGAAACGATCGGATATGCGACCGCCTCGTCCGTGGGAATGAGCCCTTGCCCGAGGCCCGCCACGATGTGATCTGCGTCTTCCGGCGAGAGCAGCCGCAAGCCGGATCCATCGAAGTTCACGCGATAGAGATAACGATAGTACGGATTCCCGCCCTCGCGACCGCTTCCCGTAAAATAGATACGTCGATGCGCGTCATCGACGTCGACGATGTTGCGGACGAGCCAATCGCCGTGCGTGAGCTGCTGCACGAGCGCTCCGGTTGCCACGTCGTACAAGTAGAGATGCCCCCAGCCCGTACGCTGGGAGAACCAGATGACGTCTTTGCGGTTCGCGGTCATCCAGACGTTCGGCGGTTGATAGTACGTTGAGTTCAGATCAGCGCGAGGCTCCAAGTGCTCGCGGATGACGACCCGCACCGCGCCCGTCGCAACGGTGACGTCGAGGAAGTAGGCCGTCGCGAGCTCGTCGCCTTCGGCGATCGCGTAGAGGTGTGTGCCGTCCGCGCTCCACCATTGCGGACCGAAATCGGAGAAGCCGGCGCCTGCAGGCAGCTCGATCTTGTGGGCCGTTGCCGAGGCGATGTCGATCGCGTACCACGTGGTCGTCGCCGGCGGCTCGCCGAGAAGCGCGAGACGCTCTTCGTAGACACGCGGGCGAAAGCTCCCGTCGGGTGGTGCGTCCTGAATGAACGGATACTCGGCAACGCGCCGCTGATCGATGAGCGGCACGATCACCGTTTTCGAATCGGGTGACCAGGTCGTCGCGGATGGCGGGAACCGGTATCCGCGTGCCTCCGCTTCACCGCGAGGAATCGTTCCGATACCGTCGAGATAGACGCCGTACCCGAAGTCCGCGCTCTCGCCGCCGGTGGTGAGTTCGCTCTGCGCGCCGGTCTTGAGGTCTTTCAACCACAGGTTGCCGGCGCGGACGAACACCGCTTCGGTGCCGTTCGGCGCGACGAGGAGACCGTCGCCGTTCCCAAAGCGCGGCATAGGAAGTGCCGCACACGTTACGTTCGCTGCCTTCGCGCAGCGATACGTTTTCTCGCCGATCGTCGCCGTCGCCGTATAGCCGGCTCGCGTGACCTCGAGAGAATCCAGCATGATGGCGGCGGCACCGACGCGGCTCCCGGATGCCCGCGTCAGCGCGGAGGCGAGCAGCGCGTGATCGAACGCGAGCCGTTGCATTCCGGTCGCAGCGTCGACGATGCGATACTCGTGATCGGCCGCAGTGCCGCGCTCATACCAGAACGCGTCGCGCCCGCCGAGCCAGTGCGCTACGACGAACGTGTTGGGAAGGAGAGTGACGAGACGGGCTAGGTGCGACAGCCGCTCCGAGAGCGCATACGCGGCGCGCGTGACACGCGGCGGTGCTGGAGCGCCCGAGGGTGAAGCGCCCAGCACCGCCAGCGAGAGCACGAGAGCGAGAACAGGCGCGCGTCTAGCCGACAATGCCGAACTCATACGCTCCGCGACTCGATCGATGCTCTCCGAAGCGGTCGTACCGGAAGATCCCCAGGTCGTACGTCGTACAACGCCCGTCCACGATGATCTCCGACAGCGCTTTTCCGATCGAAGGCCCGATCTTGAAACCGTGACCGCTGAAGCCGACGGCGCAGTAGAAGCCGTCGATGCCGGGAACGCGATCGATGACGGGTTGCCAGTCGGGGGTTACGTCGTACAATCCCGCCCAACCGCCATGGACCGTGCCCTCTTCCATGATCGGAAAGCGTTTCACTATCGCTTCCGAATACGCGGCAATCTCGTCGGCAGTCGGAACTCGCGCGTACGCATCGGCGTCGACAGCGTCGGCGATGTCGTGTAAAGACCCAACCATCATCCCCGTTTTTCCGTCCGGCTTGAAGTACCAGCCGTTGACGAGGTCCGCCCAAACCGGCGTTTCGTGCGACCACGCCGGTGGACGGTGCAGCATCACGACGGGGTGCCGGCTTGCGCGGACGGGAATGCGAGCTCCCGCCATTGCGGCGATTGCGCCGCCCCAAGGGCCTGCGACGTTGACGACGTGCCGCGTCTCGATCGTTCCCTTGTCGGTAACGACGCCGCTCACGCCCTGCCCGTCGACGTTGATTCCCGTGACACGCGTCTTGCGCCGAATGTCGACACCCTTTGCGAGCGCGGCGCTTGCAAAACTGTTCGCCGCCAGTGCCGGGTCGGCGTATCCCCCGTCGGGTTCGTATGCGCCGAATCCAATATCGTCTGCGTGGAGCATCGGCTCCATAGCGCGCAGCTCTTGCGCGGTGAGGAGCTGCTCGCGAATGCCGATGCGGTTGTGCATTGCGACGGCCTGCTTGATTGCATCCTCGCTGTGCGCCGGCGCGAAGAATATAACCCCGCACTGCACGAAGCCAGCATCGCCGCCGATGCTTTCGCCGATGGTTTCCCAGAACTTGATGCTATCGCGCGCCATCGCAGCGAGCACCTCGTGCGAATAATGCTGGCGGACGACGCCGCTCGAGAGGCCTGTCGGCCCTGAGGCGATGTGATCCTTTTCAACGAGAACAACACGCCGAAGACCGCGCAATGAAAGATGATACGCCGTGCTCGTCCCGTTGATTCCGCCACCGATAACGACGACGTCTGCTGTTTCCCTCATCGTCGGCTTGATTATACGGCCTGCCCGCATTCGAAAACATGCCCCCGCGGCGGGCAAGAAACGTCACGCATCTGCGTGGCCTTGCAGTACGCTTTCAAGCGCCTCGGCGAACGCGGTGAACGCGGCGCGATGGAGATTATGCCCACCCGGCAGCGTTCGAATATCGACCGCGGGCGAACGGTGTGATTGTAGATACGCTTGCACGCTCACATCGTTGATACTTTCGTCGGGCTCCGCCGTGAGGAGGAGGAGCGGGGTTCGGCACGTCGCGATCGCGTCGCGCAAGTCCCAGGATTCCGGCGGATTCTCGCTCTCGAGCCGTATGAGTGGTTCGATGCTCATCGCGTGAAGTGCATGAAGCTTGGCATCGACGTCGCGCTCGGACCAGGCAGGATTTTCCTTGCGAATCCTCGCGGCTCGCTCCTCAGGTTCGAGTTCGAGCACCGCTGCAAGCTCCTGCGCAAACTCCTCGTACCACGTCGACGACGCCTGCACGACCATGGGATCGATCGCGACGACTCGCGCGACGGGAAGGCTCTCGCTCGCGAGAAGCGTCACAGCACCGCCCCAAGAGTGTCCGATCAGGACGGCGATCGGCTCGCCGAGCGCGTCGGCAACGCACTGGAGATCATCGACGCCTTGAGCGAGCGTCATCGGCCCGGGTACGCCGGCGCTGTCGCCGTGGCCGCGCTGATCGTAGGCGACGACGCGAAAGCGGCCGCGAAGATATTCGGCGAGGCGTTGCCACGAGCGCCGAGAGCTCGTCATTCCGTGAACGCACAAGACGATCGGCCCCCGCTCGCCCCACGTTTCGACGATCGTTCGCGCGCCGTCACGCAGAACGACCTGTCGCTCCGACGAGGTTACGATTGCACGACCCGGCGATAGATTTCGTCGAGATCCTCGATCGTATTGAGCGTCACGGCATCCGCGATGTCCTCTCCTTTGATCTTCGACGCCGAGCGCATCTGCGCGGCCAGGTCTGCTCCGTGGTGATAGGCGCGAATCGCCGCGTTGTGGCGCTCGATCGTCGCGCGATCCGTCTTGCCGTTGCGCGTCACCCACTCCTCGAACTCCATGTACGTCGGCCTCTCGCTGCGGACGAACGCGATTGTCTGCGCACGGTCCAAGCCGAGTGCGGCGAGCGTCATCGCGTCGAAGCCCGTACCACACTCGTCGTATCCTTCGGCGAGCGAACCGGCCGACGCCAGCGTGAGCTTGAGCCAGAGACGCGGAAGGTGCACTGCGCCGAGCGGTCCCGCAGTGTCGGAGCTAATAGCCGGTACGATGACCTCGTGAGATTTCATGACTTCCTCCCAGAGTTTCTCGATGTGAAGGTAAGCTCGGCGATACCGGACTTGTCGAGCCCGCCGAGCCCGAGCGCTTTCATGCGCTCGTACTGCTCGAATGTCGCCCGAGCGAGCGGAAGGTCGAGACCGGCTTCGCGCGCGAGCGCGAGGGCGATGCCCGAATCCTTCGCCGCGTGAGCGGCTGAAAAGTAGACGTCGTGCTCGCGATGCTGCATGTCGGCGCCGTCGGTCTCGAGCACGCGCGAAGCAGCGCCGGTGTGAGCGAAGACGTCGCGCAGAAGATCGAGGTCGATGCCGAGCGCCTCTCCGAGCCCGAGCCCCTCGGCAAGCCCCGCAGTGTTGATGTTCATGACCATGTTGACGAGCGCTTTGACGCGCGCGGCCTCTCCCGCTTCGCCGATGTAACGGAGGGAAGCGCTCATGGATTCGAGCACGGGCCGCGTCGCCTCGAACACCTCGCGGCGACCACCGACCATAAGATAGAGCGTACCGTCTCTCGCTTGCGGTATCGAGCTCGCCATGCACGCCTCGAGCGAACGCGCTCCATAGCGCTCGGCGATACGCTGGACGTCGACGTGAATCTGCGGTGTTACGGTCGCACAGTTGATGAAGACCCTACCGTTCGCGCCCTGCAGAAGGCCGCCGCCGCGCTCGTCGAAGAGCTC
>JASHTE010000017.1 GCA_030040695.1 Vulcanimicrobiota bacterium
CTGCGACCAAACGTAGAACTTCGCGGCCCGACGCAGGTGCGCGTCCGGCGCCGGGTCGTGCCACGCGGTTCCGTGCAATCCCAGCGCCGTTGCTTGTTCGAGCAGACGATGCCAGGCGGGATGGAAGCGCACTTCGTCGATGCGGTTGCCGTTTGCGTCGTAGCCGACGAGGAGCGGTGGGTTTTCGTTTGCCTCGAAGCCGAGCGCGATGGCCTGCGGCTGCGCCGCGAGCTCACCTGCTCGCTGGAGTTCGTCGAGCGGGGCGCGCGGAGCGAAAGCCGAGAGCGATTCGACGAGCGCGCGGTCGCCAACGAAGAGATTCCCACCGGCAAGCGGCGGCGGTTGGTTCATGTTGGAGGATTCCTCAGGGGGCAGCTTCTTCGAGCGGCGCCGCGTGCTCCTCGCTGCGGGAGCGCAGGGTAGAGCAGAGCGCGAGCGCGAGGAGCGCGACGGCGCAGAAAGCGAGGTACGTGAGGCGGTAGCCCGCGATCTCACTGCGCACGCCGCCGATCACGGCGCCGGCCAGCGCGCTGCCGAGCAACTGTCCGACGATCAACGCTTGGCTAAGCATGCCAACCGCAATCGCACGTCGGCTCGGCCCAGTCTCGTTGGTGACGATGTAGCGTGTCGGCGCGCCAAGGAGCGCACCGAACCCCACGCCGGCGACGACCATCGCGACGAGCGTAACCGGCATGGAGTCGAAGCCCAGCGCGAAGATCGCAAGGCCGATCTCCGTGAGAACCGTTCCGACGATGAGCACGTCGCGCGATCCTACCCGATCGAGCGCGCGCCCAGAGATCGGGATGACGACGACGAACGTGAGCGCGCCGAGCGCTGCGACGAGCCCGGCGATCGCGGAACTCACGTGCTGTGTTGCGACGATGACTGTGGGGATAAAGAAGAGCGAACCTTCGAGAATTCCGATCGCGACTTCGAGCAGGTACGTCTTGCCGAGTTGCGGCGTCGTGAACAGGGAGAGTGGGACGACGGGGTTTTCGGTGCCGCGTTCCCAGAGCACGAAGGCGGCGAGCAGCGCAACACCGATCGCTCCCATGAGCGGCCGCTCGCTCAAGAGTGCGTCGACAACGGTGAGGAGGCCGCAGCAGAGAAGCGCAAGGCCGAGCACATCAAGGGCACCGCGCACGTGCGGCGCCCTTGCGGGCACGTGACGATTCGCGAGCACGAGCACGATTGCGGCAAGTGGAAGGTTTGCCGCGAAGATCCACTGCCATGAGAGCAGATGAACGAGCACGCCGCCGAAGACCGGCCCGATGACGGCTGCGAGGCCCCACGTCGCAGCAATCGCGCCGAGAGCTGCGCCTCGGCGAGAGGGCGGGACGACGTCGCCGATCGCCGCAGTCGCAACAGGGAAGATTCCGCCGGCACCAAGCGCCTGCACCGCACGGCCGAAGAGAAACATCTCATACGTCGTCGCAAGAATCGTCACAAGACTGCCCGCCGCGAAGACGACGACCGCGAGCATGTAGATGCGCCGTCGACCATATCGATCCGCAAGCGCTCCCGCAATCGCTATCGCTGCGATCGTAACCAAGAGGTAGAGGCTGAAGATCCACGCGAGGTCGGCGGTCACGACACCGAAGGCGCTCGCGAGTGCCGGCAGCGCGGGCGCGAGGACGCCAAGGTCGAGTGCCCCCGCGAAGACGCCGAGTCCGAGCGTCAGCAGCAGCGGGAGCGCCGAGCGATCACGCAATGATGCGATCGATTACCATGACGGCGCACATGAGGGCGAGGTAGAGCAGCGAGTAGCGGAAGAGTCCGCGAGCGCAGGCTCTCGGCCCCAACCACGTCCGGAGCGCGTCAAGGATGAAGATTGCGCCGAGTACCGCGGCTCCCGCGAGGTAGAGCGCTCCCATGACGTGCAACGGGTAGAGCACGAGTGAAGCAATGACCAAGAGCAGCGAGTAGTAGATGATCTCTCGCTTCGTGCGCTCCTCACCGCTGACGTTGGGAAGCATCGGTATATTCGCTTTCGCATAGTCCGTCTCGGTCATGAGCGCAAGCGACCAGAAGTGCGGCGGCGTCCAAAGAAAGATCAGCGCGAAGAGCCCTAGCGCCGGCCCGCCGATCGCATGGGTTACCGCCGCCCAGCCGACGAGCGGCGGGACCGCGCCCGCCGCGCCGCCGATGACGATATTGAGGGGCGTGATTCGCTTCAGCCACATCGTGTAGACGACGACGTAGTAGACGTTGCCGGCGAGCGACAGCCATGCCGCGAGCGGGTTTACGAAACGATAGAATATCGCAAATGAGATCAGCCCGCAGAGCAGCGCGTACGCCACGGCGTCGCGTATCGAGATGTTCCCCGTCGGAATGGGGCGGCTCTTCGTGCGCTCCATCACGGCGTCGATATCGGCGTCGTAGACGCAGTTCAATGCGCCGGCGGACGCCGCGGCAAGTGCACCCGCAAGGAGCGTCCAGCACGTCACAGCGAGCGGCGGAAAACCGCGCGCTGCCATCACCATCGCAGCAAGTGTCGTCACGAGGAGCAGGAGGATAATGCGCGGTTTGGAGAGCGCGTAGTAGCTGCGAACGTAACCCAGCGCGGCGTTCACGACGGACCCTGCGTCGTAGCCGTGTGGAGAGACGGCGCTTCCAGCAGCGCGAACGCCGTCGCCGTGACGAAGGCAAGAAACACGAGCGCCGCATTCGCCGCGTGCAGCTCACGCAGATCGATGGGCAGACGAAGCGCGACGTTGAGCAGTCCCAAGATCACCTGAACGAACACGAGGAGAAGCCCCACGCTCGCCGCAGCTCGCACCTGCGCACTCGCGCCCTTGACCCACGTCAACGCACACGCGGCTGTCGCACAGAAAAGCGTTACGGCAGCGGCAAGACGATGAAACATCTGCACCATTTGCCCCGGCGTATGCACGACGACGTTGCCCGCGCACGTTGGAATCGAGAGGCAGGCAAGACCGGCACCACTCGAGCTCACGTACGCGCCGATGCACATCGTGAGAAAGGTGACAAGCATCGTCAAAGTGAGCATCACCGCAGTCACGAGTCGGACGCGATAGCGGGGGCGAGGAGCGCGCAGCGCGGAGTGCTGCACGTCCGACTCGTCGGCACCCGTGAATATCGCCAACGCCAGCAGTGCAGCGATGAGCATCATCGCGGTTCCCCAGTGCAAGACGACGGAGTACGGCG
>JASHTE010000135.1 GCA_030040695.1 Vulcanimicrobiota bacterium
AAGCTCATCGAGGTCGTCGAGATCGGCAAACAGCTTCTCATGACGCGCGGTGCGCTGACCACCTTCTCGATCGCGAACGACGTGGCAAAGTATTTCGCGATTCTGCCCGCGATGTTCGCGATTGCCTATCCGGCAATGGAGTCGCTCAATGTGATGAAGCTCACGACGCCGCAGAGCGCGATTCTTTCAGCGGTCATCTTCAATGCGCTCATCATCGTCGCGCTGATTCCCTTGGCCTTGCGCGGCGTTCGCTATGAGCCGCGCGGCGCCGACGTCGTGCTGCGCCAAAACGTGCTCATCTACGGCGTCGGCGGGATCATCGTGCCGTTCATCGGCATCAAACTCATCGACGTCATCCTGGCGGCACTGCATCTCACATGATCAAAGACCTCGGCATCGCCTTGCGCGTGACGATCGTGAGCATCGTGATCTTCGGTTTTGTCTATCCTCTGGCGATGACGGGCATCGCACGAGTGCTCTTCCCGTGGCAGGCGAACGGCTCGCTTCTCGACGTCAACGGCAGGGTCGTCGGCTCGGCGATCATCGGCCAGCTCTGGACGCAGCCGCGGTACTTCCAGGGCCGGCCGTCAGCCGCCGGCAACGGCTACGATCCGACCCAGACCGGGGGAACGAACCTCGGTCCGACGTCGAAGAAGCTCATTGATTCCATCGCCAAACGCGTTGCGTTACTCGAGAGACAGAATCCCGACGCCCACGGCGCTCCACCGATCGACCTCGTTACGTCGAGCGGAAGCGGCATCGATCCCGATATCAGTCCCGAGGCTGCTTACTGGCAAGCGCCGCGCGTAGCAAAGGCGCGCGGGATGACGCTCTCGGCAGTCGACACACTGATCGCCGATCACGTGCAGGGACGCACGCTCGGCTTCCTGGGTGAGCCGCGCGTCAACGTACTCGAGTTGAATCTCGCGCTCGATCGTAAGTCCCCTACTCGGGGGCCGTAGGACCGCTGTCATCCGGCGGCGTGAGGACGAGGAGCTCGCGAGCACCCGCGTCAAGAAGCCGCCGCGCAAAGGAGGGCGGCTGAGGCCATCGCGGCTTGCGGCGTGTTCCGGCGACGGCGAGCGTTGTCTCCGGTTTCATGCGTGCGATCTCGAGGAGGCGCCTTGGAACGTCCGGTGCGCCCTCGTCGATCCATTCTGCGTTCGTCATACGCGCCTCGGTGCGCAGCGATTCAACGAGTATCGCGTCGGGGCGTTCCCCGGCCTCGACGACGTGGGCTACGGCGAACTCAATTGCTAAACGCGCCGCGATACGGCTCGCCCGCCGGATCATCCGCACGTCGACCGGCCGAGTGCCGACGCCGACCACGAGTCGCTCGAACGGTGAGCTCACGCGCTCGCGATAGCGCGAGCGCAAAGCTTCGCGAAGCGCGAGCTCCCGAAGCGCAAAGAGGTTCTCGCGCCGAAAGAAACTGCCGAGCGCGTTCTCGACGCGATCGGGCGGATAGACCTTCCCTTCGCGCAGACGCTGCCGCAGCGCGTCGGGCGTGATGTCGATGAGCACGATCTCATCTGCGAGGGCGAGAATACCATCCGGGAGCGTTTCGCGCACGACCGTTCCCGTAAGCCGGTGAACGGTGTCGACGAGCCCCTCGAGATGCTGAACGTTCAACGTCGTGATCACGTCGATGCCCTCGCGCAATACGGCGAGAACGTCTTGATAGCGCTTCGGCGCGATCGAGCCGGGCGCGTTCGTGTGCGCGAGCTCGTCGATGAGCGCAACCTGAGGATGCCGCGCAATCAATGCGTCGCGGTCGAGCTCCTTATACGTGATGCCGCCCGACGCGGCGAGCTTCGGCGGGATGATCTCGAGCCCGTCGAGCAGAGCCGCCGTCTCGGCACGGCCGTGTGTCTCGATGAACGCCGCGACGACGTCGACACCGTCGGCGATCAACTGGTGCGCCCGGTCGAGCATCGCATAGGTCTTTCCGGCGCCGGCCGCCGGCCCGATGTAGACAGTGAGACGCCCGTAACCGACGCGCATGCGGTCTCCGACGGTTCCTGAGTAGGGCGAGCCTGCGACGTTCTCGGCGAGATACGTCTGCCCGGCGCCTGCGATGAAGAGATCGTACGCAAGCGGCGTATTTGCGAAGCGCACCGCAGCCTTACCGATCGGCAGCGCCACGAGTGCCGGCGCAAGCGCTTCGGCGGCGGGCGTTCCCGGTTCGGCGCTCTCGCGGAGTAGCTCGCCGCCGGTCTCGCGCACCGCGCGCTCGAGCGCTTTCGCATCGACCCCCGGTGCGCCGACGACTTCGAAGGCGAGGTCGAGCGCATGCGCGATCGCGGCGCTGCGCCGCAAGAAGGGCAACAGATCTGTGTCGGGACCCACGAAGGCCGCGGCATTCGACGTTCTGCCGGCCTTCACGGCGGGCAGCGTCAGGCTGTCGACGGTGTGGAGCAAGAGCTCACGCAACATGTAGAGCGTACGCTCTTTGAACGCGCCGTTGAGCGCGCGCGCGATGTCCTGCTCGTTGACGATCTTCCCCGAGCGGATGCGGCTCTGCAGCAGACGCGGCGAAATGTCGAGCGCGATCACCTCATCGGCAGCTTGAAGAAAGGAGAATGGAACGATCTCACGGACGGGATGCCCGATGAGCCCTTCCGCCGTTGAGGCGATGGTTTCGACGTGCTGAATGTTGAATGCGCCGATGACGCCGATTCCAGCCTCTCGCAGCGCGAGCGCGTCTTGCCAGCGCTTTGCATGCACCGAATCGCCGAGATTTTCGTGTGCGAGCTCGTCGAGAATGACGATCTCGGGTTTCAGTCGCAGCGCAGCTTCGTAGTCAAACTCTTCGAACGCGGCCTCGCCGATGTGGACTGTTCGCGGCGGAATCCGCGGCAGATCCTGCGCGATACGTTCGAGATCGGGCCGCGATTTCGTCTCGATCCAGCCGATGAAGACACGCCGACCCGATTCCTGCATGCGGCGTGCGTCCTGCAAAAGGCGGCGAGTTTTCCCTGCGCCCGCGGCGTATGCTACGTAGACGACCAATCGCGCTTGACCGCCGAGCTCGCGCAGCAGCTCCTCGGGAGCGCGTCGCAGGTTCATCATTGGCAACATTCGAAGGCCTACTGCGCCATGGCCTTCCGGTGGCTCGGCGCCAAGACGCAGGGAGTCGAGCGCGAGCGGGAGCTTCGCGACGCCGTCGATCGCATGCGCGAGACGCTCAATGTCGAGCTCGTGCTGAGATCCGCTTTGCGCGAAGCTGTCACGCTACTGCATGCGTCACGCGGAATGCTAATCCTGCGGACGCCGCTCGAGGCGCCGCGCCTCTTCACGTACGCGGCCCGCGATAAGGATGTCGGGTACACGCGCAAGGCGCTGGGAAGCGAGGTCGCATCGCTCGTCGAGCGGGCAAAGGCGGTGGACATCGTGGAGCTCGACGTCCGCGACGCGCTCGGCCGGATGACGCTCGAGGCACTCGGCGCTCAACGGGTCTTCGCAGTCGCTCTGCGGATCGGCGAATCGCCGGATCCCGTGCTCATTCTCTGCGGGCAGAGCGCGCAGTTTGCTCCCGACGCCGCAGGGATCTTGCCGCGTTTTGCGGAGCAGGCTGCGACAGCGCTCCGCCAAGCGCGTGTCTTCGAGCAGCTCGGCGAGCAGCACGACGAGATCGTGCGTCAGCGTGACGAAATTGCGCGCCGCGGCGACGTGATTCGCGATATCGTCTACGCTCTCGCGCACGACCTACGCACGCCGCTGGCCGCCGCCGACGCGACGATGAAGCAGGCATTGGCGGGGGCCTACGGCCAGCTTCCCGAGCGCTATGAGGAGGTGTTGCGCACGGCACTCGCCTCCAATGACGACGAGCGCCGCCTCTTGGAGACGCTGTTACTCGTCGCGCGCTACGAGTCGGGAGAGCTCTCGACCGCGAGCGAGCCGGTCGACTGCAACGCACTGGCGCTGCGGGTGGCGCACGAGTTGCGTCCGGTCGCAGACGCACGCGGCGTGAACCTCAGCGCGCACGCCGCACAGGAGCCACTCCACACACGCGGTGATTCGAGCGAGCTGCGCCGCGCGGTCGTCAATCTCGCTGCGAACGCACTCGCAGCCGCGCCGCCGGGGGGCAACGTTCTCATTGAGAGCAGCAGCCGAAACGGCCACGTGCTACTCACGGTGGAGGACGATGGCTACGGCATCTCACCTGAACAACGGACGACGCTCTTCGAGCGCTTCGCAGCGCGGGGACCTGGAGGAGGCACGGGGCTCGGGCTCTATATCGTTCGTCGTATCGCTGAGAAGCACGGCGGCAGCGTTTCGTACGCGCCGCGCGCGAGCAAAGGAAGCACGTTCACGTTGACGCTCCAGCGTGACGAGACGCTGCCTTCGTGAAGCCTCGCGTCGTCATCGTCGAGGATCACGCGCTCACGCGCGCGGGGCTTCGGACTGCGCTCTCGGGAAGCGTGGAGATCGTCGGCGAAGCGCCCGACGGCGTTCTCGGCTGGGACGCGATCGCGAAGGAGCGTCCCGACGTCGCCGTGATCGACATTGGATTGCCGGGAACCGACGGCATCGCCCTCACGCAGCGAGTGCGCGCTGAACTTCCTTCGACACGCGTCGTCATCCTCACGATCATCGATCTCGAAGAGGAAGTCGTCGCGGCGCTCGCCGCGGGAGCCGACGCCTACTGCCTGAAGAGCGCGGACCTGCAGCGCATCGTCGACGCGGTTCGGATCGCCGCCGAGGGCGGGGCTTACTTCGATCCACGCATCGCTCACGTCGTGCTGCAGCGATTCGGCTCGACGGCGAAGCATCAGTCTTCGGTCTCGCCGTTGACGCAACGCGAGACGGAAGTCTTGCGGCTCGTCGCGGAAGGCGTCGGCAACTCAGACATTGCCGCGCGCCTGCACATCGGTCTCGGAACGGTGAAGGGGCACGTGCGGGATATTCTGGAGAAGCTTGCCGCCTCCGACCGGACGCACGCCGCAGCTGTGGCGCTACGAAAGGGCTTTATCTAGACCGGCGCGGTTAGGAGCTCACACATCCGTTCGGCGGCGCCGCTCTTGACGATAGCAATGATCTCGTCGCCGCCCTGCAGCACCGTGTCGCCGGTCGGAACCTCGAAGTCGCTCTCGGCGCGGTCGATCGCGACGACGACCGAGCCGTGAGGGAAGCGCACGTCGGAGAGGCGCTTTCCAGCAAGCGGCGACTGCGGCGGCACGCCGATCTTCACGAGTCTGAGATGCCCCTCGCTGAAGAGGTGGAGGGTTTCGATCGGCGCAGCGTTCGAGGCAGCATTGACGTACTCGCGCAGCACGTCGAGGATGATCTCCGTCGATGATATGACGGTCACCGGATCCGCCGGGTCGAGCGACTCAAAGATCTGGCGATTGCGCGGATTGTTGACCCGCGCGATGCAGCGAGCCTTCGACTTCTTCTTCGTGAGCAATGCAACGACGAGATTGTCTTCATCGTCCCCAGTATCGGCGACGACGACGTCGGCGCGCGCGATGCCGGCGCTCTCGAGCACGATCGGATCGCAGCCGTCGCCGACAACCGCTACTTGACGATCGATGAGGCGCTCGAGCATACGTGCTTTGCGCTCGTTCTTCTCGATGACGACGACCTCGTGTCCGGCCTCGATGAGCGCACGCGTCAGGTACGATCCGACTTTACCGCCGCCGACAATGAGGATGAACATCAGATTTCCCTCACGCGGGAACCTCGGCACGTGCCGACTCGCCGAAGAGCTTGGCGAACTCACTGATGGCCTCAGGAGCGACGATCGCTTGAATCTCGTCGCCTTGTTCGAGCACCTCGTCCTCGGTTGCGATCATCACCTTTCCGGGTCCGCGGCGTATCGCACCGATGCGGATGCGTCCAGGCTCCTCGATCTCACCGACACGGCGTCCGGCGGCTTCGCTTCCAACGGTGGCGGAGAGCGCCGTCAGGCGCCCGAAATCGAATGGTTGCAATCCGTTCCACGGCGCGTCGAGGAGACGATCGCGAATGAGCTTCGCACCAACTGTCGTCGGGCACACGGTGTCGACGCCGAGTTGCCGGTACATCTGCCCGCGCGGCGGATCGTATATCCGAGCGACGATGCGCTTGATCTTGAACATGCGCTGCGCGATGAGCGCCGCCATGATGTTGCGATTATCGCCGTTGGTGACGGCGACAAATCCGTCGGCGTGCTCCGCTCCGGCGTTCTTGAGCACTTCGTAATCGATTCCCGTGCCCACGACCATGTGGCCGCGGAACTTTTGTCCGAGCCGCTTGAAAGCCTCAGGGCTCTCATCGATAACGACGACCTCGTGTCCGTCTGCGTCCAACAGTTTTGCGAGCGCGGATCCGACCCGCCCGCACCCGACGATGAGAACTCTCATAAAAGACCAGCCTCACTCTTTGCGGCCGGGGCCGGTTCACCTTGGAGAGGTGCGGCGCCGCTCCGATGCGAAGAGCGGCCTTTTCCTCGGGGCGTGGCTCAGCTTGGTAGAGCGCATCGTTCGGGACGATGAGGTCGCTGGTTCGAATCCAGTCGCCCCGAAAGAATTTCCCGCCGCCTCCCAATAGGAACCCGGTTCACCGGTGTTTTCACATCTTAGCCCCGCCGCGTGGCGCGTCGTTCGAGTAGCCGAGCAAGAGTCGAGGAATCACAACGACTACTTCATCGGTGCGGAGCATCTGCTCATCGCGCTCCTCGAGGAGCGCGACGCGGCTGTGGTTGCAGCACTTCTGGCCGAGGGCATCGACCTGCACGCGCTGCACGCCGAGGTGCGCCGTTGCCTCGGTGCGGGAGGCGAGCGCCTCTGGGAAGGGATTCTCCTGACGCCGAGGGTTCGCAAGATCGTGACGCTCGCGGAAGAGCGCGCGGGCGGGAGAGAGGTAACGCCACTCGACCTCTATGAAGCACTTTGCGTGGAAGGTGCGAGCAGCGCCGCGCAGCTTCTTCGCCGTTCGGCCTCGCGAGCCGCTGAGTGATTAACCTCGTCGACCACTACGGTTACCTCGGCCTCTTCATAGGGCTCGTTCTCGGAAACGTCGGGGTGCCCGCCGGCGCGGAGGTGCTCCTACCGATCGCGGGCATGCTCGTCTCAACGCACCACCTCCACAGCATCTGGGTGACGTTTGCGGCAGCCCTCTCCGGAGAGTTGGTCGGTGGAACGCTCGGTTACGTGCTGGGAAAATTCGGCGGGCGTACTCTCGCCGAGCGCTACGGGCGATTCGTCGGCTTCCACCACGAGCGCCTAGACGGGCTGCATGCCTTCTTCAAACGATGGGGCAGTTTTGCGGTCTTTCTGTGCCGGTTTATGCCGATGATTCGCGGTCTCTCACCCTTTGTCGCCGGCATGGCGGAGATGGACCTTGCCCCGTTCTACCTCTGGACGCTTCTCGGCTCGGCCATTTTCTGCGGCGTGCTGTTGGCGGCAGGTGACGCGGCGGGTCCC
>JASHTE010000136.1 GCA_030040695.1 Vulcanimicrobiota bacterium
AGGCCTCGACCTCGCTCCAGTCGAGCGGCCACGAGACGGGAGCGCCGTCGCGCGCGCGAACGGAGAAGGGCGAGACGAGCGTCTTGCCGTGCCCGACCTGCACGTAGTCGATGTAGACGGCGCCCCGGCGGCGCTTTGCGATCATGCGCTCGAGCGTTACGAGATCGCCGCACGCGTGCGCGGCGCGACGCGCGACGAGCTCGGCGAAGATCTTTGCCTGCTCGTACGAGTGGCCGCGCGCCAGCGGCACGACGACGTGCAGGCCCGTGCCGCCGGTCGTCTTCACGAGCGGCGAAAGCCCCGTCTCGACGAGTGCGTCGCGTATCTCGAGGGTAACCGTCGCAAGTGTTTTCAGCGTGCACTCCTCTCCGGGATCGAGGTCGAAGAGGACGAAGTCCGGTTCATCGAGCGACCCGACGCGCGAGGTCCAGATGTGCAGGACGATCGCAGCGAGATTGGCCAGATAGACAAGCGTCGGGGCGTCGTCACAAACGACGTACGTGATCTTCGCCCGCCGCCCGCCGGGGCTCGAGAGCGTGACGCGATGCACCCATTGCGGCATGCCCTGCGGAATGTTCTTCTCGAAGAACGATCCCGCTGCAACGCCGTTCGGATAGCGTTCCAGCGTGAGGGGGCGACCTTTCAAGTACGGCACGATCGCCTCGCGCACGCGATAGTAGTAGTCGATGAGATCGCGTTTCGTGTAGCCGTCGCGCGGCCACAGCACCTTGTCGAGATTCGAGAGCGAGAGCGTGCGGTTCTCGACGCGCGCCTCGGTACGTTTCTCCGCCATCCTACCGCCCTATTGCGGGATCTCGCGCACGACGTCTTTCGCGTCTTTGTCAGTGCGCAAGCCCAAGAACGCCGCCTGGCGTACGAGCCCGTCGCGCGTCCACTCGGCAAAGCGTATTTGCGCGACGAGCTTCGGCTCCACGTAGTGCGCTCCGCGAAGCACATCTCCGCGCGCGAACGGGGACGTCTTACGCGACAGCCTCTTGAGTGCCGCATGAAGCTCGCGCAGGCGCTCCTCGCTGAAGCCCGTGCCGACGTTGCCGGCGTAAACGAGTTTGCCGCGTTCGTATGCGCCGAGCAGCAGCGAGCCGAAACCGGCGCGCGTCCCTTGCGGGTCGGTCCAGCCTCCGATCACGAGCTCCTGTTCGAGGTGCGCTTTGATCTTCAGCCAATCTTTGCTACGCCTCTCTTCGTAGAGAGAGTCGCGTCGCTTCGCGACGACACCCTCGAGCCCACGCTTGCGAGCGAGCGCGAAGAACGACTTGCCTCTGCCGACGATGTGCTTCGAGAAGAGCACGAGGTCGCGATCGCGGATGAGCTGTTCGAGCAGGGCTTTGCGCTCTTCGAGCGGCTCTCGCCGTAGATCCCGTCCGTCGGCATAAATGAGATCGAAGACGACGTAGACGATCGGCACCTTCGTCTTCGCCGCGTCTTGCAGCTTTTGAAAGCTCGAGCGGCCCTGCTTATCGAGAGAGCACAGCTCGCCGTCCACCTCGATCGGAATCGAAGAGAACGCCTGCGCCAGCCCCGCCGCCTGTGGAAATCGCTTGAGGAGGTCGAGGCCGTTGCGCGAGCTCAAGCGTAGCTTTCCCTCCGCGTCGACTGCGCAGATCGCTCGATAACCGTCCCACTTGATCTCGAAGAGCCAGTTGTCATCGTCGAATGGCGCGCCCACGAGCGTCGCGAGCATGACGCTCTTGAGCGTGGGCATCGGGTCGCGCCGCGCTTTCGCCAACGGTGCCGCGGCGTGGCGCGCCGCCGGGCGCGATTTCCACGTGCGCGATTTCGGGTCGTGGCCGATCTCGTCGAGCGATTTCCCGCTCTTCACCGAGCGGGAGTGGCGCATGATGTCCCAGCTCGTCTTCGAATACTCGTCGCGGTCCTTGAAGAGGAGCCATGGATCGCCGCTCTCGCCCTCTCGCGGTTTGATCCGCACGAGCGTGAAGAGTCCGTTGAGCTTCTCACCGTGCAGGATGAACTTGATCTTGCCCTTCTCGATCTCTTTCGACGGACTCGTGCCCTCTGCAAGATCGTACGTGCCGCGATCCCATACGATGACACTGCCGGCACCATATTGCCCTTGCGGAATGTTCCCTTCGAAGTCGCGGTAGTCGAGCGGATGGTCCTCGACCCGCATCGCCAAGCGCCGCTCTCCGGGAACGAGCGTCGGCCCCTTCGGCACGGCCCAGGAGGCGAGCGCGCCTCCTGCTTCGAGGCGAAAATCCCAATGGAGGCGCGACGCGTGATGCATCTGCACGACGAAGCGCCGCTTCTCCGACCGCTCGCGTGTTCCGCGCGGCTCCGGCGTGCTGCTGAAGTCGCGCTTCTTGCGATAGGTTTCGAGCGAGGATTTACGCCGACCGGCCACGGCGCCTCATGAGATTGAGAATCAGCAAGATAATCGCGACGACCAATAGGATGTGAATGCTCCACCCGATAAGGTGGAAGAGGAGCCATCCGACGAGCCACAGGACGAAGCAGATAACGATGAGCGTCCAAAGCAACTGAGCCATACCCTCTCCTTCACGCATTATGCCCGACTTCCGCTTCTCACCTCGGCAGAACCACGCGCACGAGATCCCCTGGCGCCCGTGGTCGAGCGAGGCATTCGCGCAGGCGGAACGCGAGCACAAGCCGATTCTCCTTGCGATCTCCGCGGTCTGGTGTCACTGGTGCCACGTCATGGACGAGACGACCTACTCCGATCCCGAGGTCATCGATTCGATTCGCAAACACTTCGTGCCGGTGCGCGTCGACAACGACGAGCGCCCCGACGTCAACGCGCGTTACAACATGGGGGGCTGGCCTTCGACCGTATTCCTCGCGCCCGACGGAACCACGCTGACCGGCGCGACCTACCTTCCGTCCGAGCAGATGCGTTCCGTCCTCGAAGAGGTGGCGCGCTGGTACGACGAGCATCGCGAGGAGGTTGCGCGTCGCGCAGCTGAGATACACGCTGCGCAACGCTTCAGCGAGGCGGCGCCGCCGGAATCTCTGCTTCCGCAGAGTGTCGAAACCTTCGCGCAGGGAATCGCGCAGAACTTCGATGAACAGTACGGCGGCTTCGGTGACGCGCCGAAGTTTCCGCAGCCGGAGCTGCTCGAGTTTCTGCTCCTCGAGTCAGAGATGAGCGGCAACGAGCGCTACGTCAGTATGGTGGTCAAGACACTGCTCGCGATGGCGCGCGGCGGTATGTACGATCACGTCGAAGGCGGCTTCTTTCGCTACTCGACGACGCGCGACTGGTCGATCCCGCACTTCGAGAAGATGGCCGAAGATCAGGCAGGGCTCATCCGCGTGCTCGCACTGCTGCTCGCGCGGGTACATCATGAGGAGCTGCGCGCGACGTTGCACTCCACGATTGGGTACGTGACGAAAGTCTTGCGCGATCCCGCCACCGAGTTCTTTGCCGGAAGTCAAGATGCCGATGAAGCGTACTACGCACTTCCGCTCGACCAGCGCCGGGCACGCGAGGCGCCGTACGTCGATCGCACGCTCTACGCCGATCGCAACGCCGCCCTTGCTGGGGCGCTCGTTCGCGCCGGTGCAACGCTCGACGACGACGCGATCGTCGCCATCGGGACACAGACGCTCGACGCTCTCGACGAACGACTGCGCGACGGCGACGAGTTGCTCTATCACGTCCAACGGCCTGGGGAGGAGCCGAGCGTTCGCGGCTTGCTCGCCGACCAAGTATCCTACCTGCGCGCGCTGCTCGACGCTCGTGACGTCACCGGCGAAGCGCGCTTCCTCGACCGTGCCGTTGCGCTGTTCGACGCAATCGAGCGACGGTTCTCTGCCGAAGGCGACGGCTTCTACGATCATGCGGGAATCGAGGAGCGACTCGGACGCCTCGCTCTCACCGACCGGCCGATCACCGACAACGCGCTCCTTGCCGAGTCGCTCATTCGGCTTTCGACCGCGCGCGGCGACGAGCGCTATCGCGCAATTGCGCAGAGAATTCTTCTCCTCTACGCGAAGACGTTTGCGCATGCAGGGGCTTTCGCCGCAGCCTATGCGCGCGCGCTTCGCCGGTTTCTTTCGCCGTCACTCGTTTGAGATAGCCTGCGCTTGCGTGCTCCTCATCGGGGCAGCACTTCGATTCTACGATCTCTCAGGCGTCCCAACCGAGCTCATCCCCGACGAGATCGACCTCTACAACTCTGCGCAGAGCATCGTCACGACCGGACACGACGTCGACGGAACCCTCAAGCCCTTTCTCGCCGGCAGCTTCACGCGCGACCCGCCGATGTACGCGTTTTTCGGATACGCCTCGAGCCTCGTTTTCGGGAGGAATCCCGTCGGTCTTCGCGTTCCCGCGGCGGCATTCGGCGTCATCTCGATCGCACTCATCTACGGGATCGCATTCGAGCTCACGCGGCGGCGCGACATTGCGCTCGTTGCCGCATTCGTTCAAGCGACGCAGCCTATCTTCGTGCACTTCTCCCGTGTCGCGTGGGAGCCCGCCTCGGAGCTGCCGTTTCTCCTCGGCGGTCTGTACGTGCTGCTGCGGGCCGCTCGCAGGAACTATCCGCTCAAAGAGATTGCGCTTGGGGCCTTCCTGCTCGCGTTGACCACGTACACGTACATGGCGGGCTGGTTCTACGCACTGCTCTTGGGTGGCGGTCTCATGCTCGTCGCGGCATGGCATTCACGCTCTCGCCACGCCTGGATTGGAGGCCTGGTTGCACTTGCGATCTGGTGCGTGGTATCGGCCCCGGCGTTCTGGATGCTCTTGGGCGACCCCCTCACACACGGCAAGATCGACCGCATCGCGACGTTCGCGAACGGTGTCTCGTGGCAGACGATCGGCATCTTCTTTTCGAACTACGCAAGGCATTTTCACTGGTCGTATCTCGTGACAACCGGAGATCCGCAGCCAGGACGGACCTGGCGATACCTCGTCGGATTCGGCGCATTTTACTGGTGGGTCGTTGCGCTCGCCGTGGTTGGCCTCTTCGTGGTGCCGCGCTACGTCAGCGGCCGTGCTACGCAACTTTGGCTTTGGCTCTGGTTTCTCGCGTACCCACTCGGCGGTGCGCTCACGAACGAAGCGGTCCCGAACGCGCCCAGAACGCTCGCCGGCGCACCGGTCTTCTCAGTCCTTGCTGCGCTTGGATTCGCCGCGCTGCTCGACGCCGCACAGGCGGCTGCCCCGCAGCGCCTCAAGGGCGCTTCGCGGCCGGCCATCTCTGCACTCTTCATCGCAAACGGGGCGCTCTCCGTCGTCCTCTTCGCATTCTTCTATTTCACGCAGTACGTTCACGTATACTCGAACGCCTGGAGCTCGGGGTCGAGCGCGCTCTTCGCTGCGATCCGCGCGCGCTCCACGGAATACGCGCGCCTTTGCTTCTCGGTGTACCCCGCTTGGTTCGCGACCGACGTCTACTTTAGGTTTTATCTCTCCGATGTTCCACTGCAACAGATAGAGAACGTTACCGATCCACTCTGCTACCGCAGCGGCACGCTCATCGCAAGCGATTGGGACGACCCCATAACGCGCGCGGGCTTCACCGAGCTCACGCGCATCAAAGACGTGGACGGTAACTACTATGCCATATTGTATGGAAAAAGATGATCTCTAGGGAGCGCTGATTTGGCTCAGGCCTAGGAGCCGACTGGGTGAAGTTTACTATGGTAAATGAACCCCGAGGCGACAACGGCATGAAGCAAATCAGGCTTACTAGTTGCCCGTGCGGAAGAATGTGTCCCAATACCAAACCCCCCAAGCACCGACGAGCGCGCTGTACGCGCAGAGCGCGATGCCCCACCTCGGGAAGCGCTCGCGGACGCCGAGCGCCATGAGCACGAGAATGAACGGCGCAAAATCGAGCGCATGGCGCATGCCGAACTGGTACCAGCCGTCCAAATAGTACAAGATGCTCGGCGTTGCCACCAGCACGACCGTACTCCACAGCGCGATCACGAGCCGGCGCGGCTCGCGCGCGAGAAAGGCCAAAATCATCGCCGGGCTCGCGAAGGTGAGCGCGACCCCGTGTGGATCGACTTTGAAGATCGGCCACTGCGCCTGCTGTCGCCACTCAGAGAGCAGCGGGCTTTGCAGAAAGAACGAGTAGAGCTCGTACGGCACATAGCTCACTCTGAACGGTGACCCCGTCGGCTGCCCCCATACGTCTTGGTGATAGAAGAGCGTGTAGCCGATGTCGAACGGAGTTCCCCAACGCGCTTCGTTGTAGAGCACCCAGAGTAGTGCAACCGGCACGAGAACCGCGAGTGACGAGTAGAGTGCGGCCTTTCGACTCGCTCCACTCGGGCTCAGGAGAACAAATAGGTAGAACGGAACCGCAAAGATGAGCGTGAAACGCGACTCGAAGGCGCACGCGGCCAAGAGCATGACGAGCCACGCGCGACGTTTTCCGGTGAGCTCGAGCAGCGCGAGCAACGTCGCACAGACAGCGGCCGTGTGCGCGACGAACCAGACGTCGCCGAGCATCGAGCACCACCACAGGTCCGTGCCTGCGAAGAGGAAGAGCACGAGTACCGCGGTTGTCCACGTCGAGCATCCGAGGCGCGTGCAGAGCATCCAGGCGGCGCCGACCGCGACGACGCAGAGGAAAATCGCAAGCGCCGTTTGATTCGCGGCAAGGCCCCAGAGAGCGACGAGCGGCATCATCAAGAGCGCCGGGAACGGCCCTTCGATGATCGTCGGCTTCCCATTGTAGACGAGGGCGTCGACGGTGTTCGGACCCGGCCAGTGTTCGATCGTCACGCGCCCGTGCAGAAATGCGTCGGCGAGAAAGACGTAGTTGTTATAGGGGGTCGAGCGCCCTTGCGATGCGGCTAACAAGAGCACGAGGCACGCCGCGCACGCATACACCCACGCGGGAACGCGCGCGGCGAGCCGCCTCACGTCGGACGCAGCACGAACGACCAAAACCAGCATCCCCAGATGCCCGCGAGCATCGAGTAGGCGATGAGCGCCATGCCCCATCGCGGCACTCTCTCACGCACGGCCAGCATCATCAGCGCCACCAAGAACGGTTCGAAGTCGAGTGCGTGACGCATGCCGAACTGATCGAACCCGTTGACGTAGTACAGAAAGTCGGGAATCGCTACGAGTACCGCTGCAGTCCACAGCGCATCGACGAGCCGCGACGGCTGACGCGCGAAGAGCGCGAGGACGAGGGCGGGGCTCGTCCACGTGAGCGCCGTACCGTCGGGGCTCGGTAGGAACCATGGCGGTCGGCCGGTCCATACCGGGAGCTCAACGAAGAACGAGTGTAGCTCGTAACCGAGATAGCGCAGTTGGAAGGGTGCACCCGTTAGGCTACCCGCTGGGTCCTGGTGATACCACGTCACGTAGCCTATGTCGTTCCACGTCCCCCAACGCACTTCGTTGTACAGCACCCAAAGCACCGCAACGGGAACGAGCACCGCAAGCGCCGACAACAGGTCGGTTCTTTGATTCGCTGCATCCGGGGTGGCGTTTACGTTGAGCGCGCCCAGTGCAGTCGAAGGGTTCAGGATGACAAAGAGGTACACGGGTACTGCGAGCACGAGCGTGAAGCGCGACTCGAACGCGCACGCGGCCCACAGCATCACGAGCCATGCTCTCCGCTTCCCGACAAGCTCGATGAGCGCGAGGAGCGTGAAGCAAACAGCACAGACGTGCGCGATAAACCATACATCGCCGAGCATGCCGCACCAGAGCAGGTCGGTGCCCAACAACAGAAAGCCACAGACCCACGCATTCGCGGCAGCGCGCAAGCCGAGCCGCTCGCCCAGCTCCCATCCTGCACCAGTCGCCACTCCGGTGAGCAGAACGGCGATCGGCGCTTGCACGTTCTGGAAAACAACGACGAACGGCATGAGCAAGAGCGCCGGAAACGGCGCCTCGATCACATAGTAGAGGCCCTTATACTGCAGCGCATCGATGAAGGAGCCCGGAAAGTGGATCCAGGCGTGACCCTCGAGCAGCGCCTGAGCGAGGAGCACGTAGTTGTCGAACGGCGATACACGCCCGTGCCAAAAGACGCACGTGATCGCCAGCCCGATCACTCCGGCGACGACGCAACGCGGTATGCGTTTCACGGATGCACGAGCCTGGCGAGCGCGGAGCCCCTGCCCAGCGCGACGAGCCGGTAGCCGGGAACGGAACCCGCAGAGGAGCCGACCACGAAGACCTCGCGCCGCTGCGTCCAGAGAGGGACGCGCCGAGCGAGATCACCGAGCCATGCGGCGGTGACGACTCTTCCACCGAGCGCGTGCTCCACGTATGCCGCGTAGGCGAGCGGCGGCGCGTCGAGCCAACTCGCGATCAACACCGCATCGCTCGGCGTGCGGTGTTGTACCTCGGAGATCACCCCGCGCGCGTCCTCGTCGTTCGCAAGCGCAAAGATCCAACGATTCTCCGCGACGAGCACGAGCGCCGTTGCGGCGAGCACGAGCGGGGTGATCGTGCGGCTCCTCGGCAGCAATCGCACGAAGAGCGCGCCCGCATCGCCGATAAAAATCGCCGCGACGATAAAGGACGGGAGAAAGTATCGCGCCGGCTCCGACTCGGGAGGAAATTCGAGAGCGAAGGTGATGCACGGAGCGCCGAAAAGGAGAAGCCCGGCGGCGCGCCTCGCGTCTCGCACCCACGCTGCACAGATGCCGATCATCGTCGCCGCGGCACCGAGCGGCGTCATCTCGCTCAGAGCCTGTCGCGTGTAACCGGCAATCCCGAGATGATATCCCGGACTGGAGAGAAGGACGCTCCGTACGAAGTCGCCGCCGAGCGTGAGCTGCACGAATCCGGAGAGCGTCGCAGGATGATCGTAGTCCCAAAACGGACCGCCGACCGGTAGCCCGAGCGCACGCGTCGGATCGAGAGCATGTGCGGTAACGTACAGACTACGGAGCGGCAGGTAAGCATACCACACGGCCGCGCTCAGCAGTGCGACGCCGCCGGCCGAAATCGCATCACGCCATCGAACCGTCGCCGGACGTACGACGAGCAAGAACGTCAGCGCGGGAAGCGCGAGCAGCAGCACCGGGTGCACCGCGAGCCCGATTCCCCAGGCGACCGCAGCGGCGAAGAGATCCCGGCGTCGTCCGCGCCGATACCATCGCAGCGCGAAATACACCACCGCCGCAAGCGCGCACGTCGCCAGCGCATGAACCTCGGCGTACGTGCCGCGCGTCCACGCAATCGAGCCGAAGGCGAAGAGCCAGGCGCAGGCGGCCGCAATCCACGGAGCACCGTACTCCTCGTCGATGGCGCGAGCGATAAACCACGCGGCCGCGCTCATCGCGAGCGCACTCATGAGACTCATGCGAAACGCAACCGACCCGAACGGCAGGAGATGCGAGAACGCGAAGCCGAGCAGAATGTACGCCGGGAACGCCGTCGGATGCGCGATGCCGAGAATCCACGGAACGGTGTCCATCTCCCCGGTATCCCAGAACCACACGTCTCGCCGAGCGCTCGCAGCGTAGATGCACAACGGAAGAAGCCACGACAAGAGCAACGCAAGCCGGCTTTGAGAGAGCGCCGGCGCGCGTATCACAAAAAGGTCGACTTGGGGAGCGCCGGCGGAAAGCGGTATTCGCTGAAGAGTATCCGTTCGCGCGCGACCCCGCCCCCGACGACCGCGCTCACCGTTGCCGCAAGTGCTACCCAGTGGCCGCTCTCCGGGCCGAACTCGATGCTACCGCTCCCTGTGGCGAGCGCGCCGCTCGTGTGAAAATCGATTCGGCGCGGTAAAAAGCGTACACCGTCGATCGTAATGCGATCGACGGTGAAGCCGCCGCTCCTGTAAAGCGGTGTCGCCTCGTAGACGTAATCGAGATGGTCTCCGTCGGCCACGGTGTCGAGGAAGAGCAGTTCGTACTCACCGACGCGCGGCGCGAGGGCCGTCACCGCGTACGGGTCTGGGCGTCGCGCGATGCGCACGCTCTTACGCCGCACGGGCGTGCCGTCGACCTCCAGCGTTTCGTCGCGAACGTCGACGCCGCTGCGGTAGACACGATGACGCTGATCGATATCCGTCGGGCCTGCCTGTGAGACGCTGTAGACGAAAATCATCGCCTTCGGCGCGGTGAGATTTGCAAGCGCGCTCGCATAGGACTGGAGCACGACTTGCGAATCGAGCGGCGTGGCCGCGCCGAGCAGCAGTAACGCAAGGAGTGGCGCGTTCATGAGAGCACGGCCTCGCGAATCGCCTCGACTGCGGCTGCGGCCGCGCCCGTGTCGCGCCCGCCGCCCTGCGCTTGCGCCGCTTGCCCACCGCCCTTTCCTCCGACGAGCGGTGCCGCCAGCTTCACGAGATTTCCCGCATGCACGCCGAGCTTGACTTGGTCGTCGCTCGCAGTGACCAACAGGCTCACGCTCCCGTTGTCGATGCCGGCGAGGGCAATGACGCCGTTCGGAAGACGCACGCGTATTGCTTGAACCAAGTGGCGGAGCGCCTCCGCATCACCCTCTTGCACCACGGCACCGACGAAGACGCGTTCGCCGGCACGCTGTGCGCTCTGCACGTAGCTTTGCGCGTCGGCCGCAGCGAGGCGCGCACGCAGCTGCCCGACCGCGCCCTGCAGATCGCGCACCTCACGCTGCAGTTTCGAGATCCGCTCCCTGAGCTCGTCAGGTGTGGTCGACAGCGAGGACGAGAGATCGCCGACGAGGTCCTGCTGCTTGTTGACGAACGACTCAGCAGCAGCCGAGACGCATGACTCGATACGCCGAATGCCGCTGCCGATCGAAAACTCGTTCAGCATGAGAAACATGCCGAGCTCACCGGTCGTGTGCGAGTGCGTTCCTCCGCAGAACTCGATTGACGGACCGGCCTGCACGACGCGCACGAGTTCGCCGTACTTCTCGCCGTGCATCCAGATCGCGCCCGTCTTCCTCGCCTCCTCGAGTGGAAGCTCGCGCGTGACGAGCGGCGAGTCGTCGCGAATCATCTCGTTGACGCGCTGCGTCACGGCCCGCCGCTGCTCGCGCGTCAGCGCTCCAGCGGTCCAATGGAAATCGAAACGCATGCGATCGATCCCCACCCACGAGCCCGCCTGCGCGACGTCCTCACCGAGTTCGTCTTTCAGCGCGCGCTGTAAGAGATGGGCGGACGTATGGTGGCGGCGCACTTCGCGCCGCCACCAGTCGTGCACGAGAGTGTGCACGCGCTCCCCGACGGTGAGCTCTCCCGAGACGACGACGCCGTCGTGCGCCACCGCGTCACCGAGATACTGCGTATCTTGCACGTCGAACGTCGCGTCGTCGGAGACGATGGCACCGCGATCGCCGATCTGTCCCCCGCGCTCAGCGTAGAACGAGGTGCGATCGAGGATGATCGCTCCGCGCTCGCCTGCACGCAGGCTGTCGACGGATTTCTCGTCGCGCAGCAGCGCGACGATCTCACCTTGGCTCTCGAGACCTTCGTAGCCGGTGAAGGCCGTCGTTACGGCAGGCAACTCGGCGAGCGTGACGACGGGGCGCTTGCGCTGCGCGTCGGCGCGCGCGCGAGCGCGTTGCCCCTCCATCTCCCGCCGAAATCCTGTTTCATCGATCGCGATACCGCGCTCGGCGGCAATCTCGCGCGTCAGCTCCATGGGAAAACCGTAGGTGTCGTGAAGCGTAAAGACGTCCGCGCCGCTCAGGCTCTGCCCACGTGACGCATGCTCGAGGAGCTCGTCGAGCATCGTCATACCGCGCTCGAGCGTCCGGTTGAAGGTGCTTTCCTCCTTCGACAAGACCACTTGTATGCGACCTTCGTGCTGCTTGAGCTCGGGATATCCGGGAGCAAGCGAATTGACGACCGCGGGCACGAGGTCGGCAAGAAACCCCGTGTGATGACCAAGAAGCCGCCCATTCACCACCGCGCGCCGAATGAGAAAACGCAGCACGTAACCGCGATCCGTATTCGATGGAAAGACGCCGTCGTTGACGAGAAAGGTGACGGCCCGGGCGTGATCGGCGATGATATTTCGGCGTACGCGAGGATCGACAAGCGGCGTTAAGCCGGGGCGCGGTGGTTTCTGCTCCGTCTTATCCATCGCCTCGATGATGTCAGTGAAGAGATCCGTTTCGTACATCGAGGTCTTGCCGTTGCAGATCGCGAGCATACGCTCGAGGCCGGCACCGGTATCGATGGCCTTGCGCGGGAGCTCCGACGTTTGCCCGTCGATGCCGCGATTGTACTGCTGAAAGACGATGTTCCAGAACTCGACGAAGCGGCCGCCCTTGTTCGGAGCATCGTCGTCCGCGCTCGTTGCATTCTCCGCGCCGCTGTCATAGAAGAGCTCCGTCGATGGGCCGCACGGCCCTGTCGGGCCCATCGTCCAGAAATTCTCCTCGTCCCAGCGCGAGATGCGTGCCGGATCGACACCGATCTCGTCGCGCCAGATCCGCTCCGCTTCGTCGTCGCCGGTATGAACGGTGACGAATATCTTCCGTGCGTCGAGGCTGAGCCATTCCTTCGACGTAGCGAACTCCCATGCGTACGCAATCGCTTCGCGCTTGTAGTAGTCGCCGAAGCTAAAGTTACCGAGCATCTCGAGCAACGTGCCGTGACGACCGGAGCGGCCGACATTCTCGATGTCGCTCTTCGCTCCGGCGACGCGCAAGCAGCGCTGCACCGTGACGACGCGTGGAGCCGGCGCCGCGCGCTCGCCAAGAAACACGGGAACGAACTGCTCCATTCCCGCGATCGTGAAGAGTGTCGTCGACATTGCGTCGGGGATGAGCGTCGCCGAGGGGACGTGTAGGTGCCCTTTCGAAACGAAAAAGTCGACGAACGCCTGTCGTAGCTCCTGGCTTCTCATCCGCACGGTGCTTTCGCGGCCGGGGTGGGCTTACTCTTTGAGCACCGCCCGGAGCTTGTCGAGTGCCTTCGCCTGGAGGCGTGAGACGTGCATCTGCGAGACGTTCAGCCGCTGCGCGATCTCGGTCTGCGAGACCGATTCGAAGAAGCGCAGATAGATGATAACTCGCTCGCGGCCTGAAAGGACCGAGAAAGCTCGCTCTAGATTCGCGCGATCTTCAAGCAGCTCGATTCCGGAGTCGGTCGTGCCGACCGTGTCGGCGAGCGTTTGCGAACGGCGGTCGCCGTCGCTGGACAGCTCGGAGTCGAGCGAGAGCAGGTTGTATGCCTGCCCAAGCTCTTGCGCTTCGAGAATCTCCTCCTCGCCGGCGCCGAGGTGAGCGGAGAGCTCGGCGACCGTCGGGCTGCGCCCGAGCTCGACCGCAAGCTTCTCACTGGCACGGTTCACGGCGAGGTTCAGCTCTTGGAGACGGCGCGGCACCTTTACCGCCCATCCCTTGTCACGGAAATACCGCTTGATCTCGCCGACGATGGTGGGCGTTGCGTACGTGGTGAACTCAACGCCGCGCGAGAGCTCGAAGCGGTCGATCGCTTTGAGCAATCCTACGGTTCCCACTTGCACGAGGTCGTCGATCGGTTCGCCGCGATTTGCAAACTTCAGCGCGAGGAAGCGCACGAGGTTGAGGTGCGTGACGACGAGATCGTTGCGCAGCTTCTCGTACGGCGGATTCGGCTGATCTCGATGCAGGTCGTGGAGGATTCGCGCTTTCTCGAACCGCGCAAAGAGGCGTCGGGTTCGCTCTCGAGAGGATCGAACCTCGCGGCCACGCTCGCTCACACTACGTCGAACGTCGTTTGAACATCACGAGGTCGGAGCCGCCCTGCGGACGTGCCTCGTAATCGACCCTATCCATGAGCGCGCGAATGAGAAATACGCCGAGGCCTCCGAGCGAGCTCTCGTCGGCTGTCTCCACGTTGACCGTCTCTGCCGGTGCCGGGCCTCCGAAGTTGCGGACGTGGATGCACAGCCCATCCGGAAGACTCTCGCTCAGGAGCTCGACGTA
>JASHTE010000137.1 GCA_030040695.1 Vulcanimicrobiota bacterium
GTTCGGCATGGTGCAGTGGAGTCCGGACACCCCATCCCAGAACGCCGGCGGCGGATACGAGTACGGGGACCACGAGATTACAGGCTTTAGCCTCACGCACCTAAGCGGCCCCGGCTGCAACGTCTTCGGCGACTTCGCCTTGCTGCCGGTGCTCGGCTCGGTGAGCGATCCCACGCATGCAGCGGACGCTTTCTCGCACGCGAACGAGCACGCGCACGCCGGGCAATATATAGTGAAGCTCGACGACGGGGTCTCGGTAGAGCTGACAGTCACGCCGCGCACCGGGCTCGGCAGCTTCACGTTCCCCGCGAGCAGCAGCGCAAATCTGCTCATCAACGCATCTTCCGACCAAGCAGGCGTCAGCGATGCCGGCGTTCAGATCGTTGGGAGCAACGAGGTAACCGGCTTCGCGAGGAGCGGCTCGTTCTGCGGGATGCCGGATGCTTTCAAAGTTTACTTTGCTGCGATCTTCAGCCGTCCGTTCTCGTCGTACGGAACCTGGCGGGGCGCGAGTGTGACGCGGACTTCGCGCGGCTCGCAGGGAGCAGGGAGCGGCGCGTGGGTGAGCTTCGATACGTCGAGCGACCCCGTCGTGAAGGTGAAGGTCTCCATCTCGTACGTGAGCGTCGCGGGGGCGCTTGCGAACCTGCATGCGGAGGAGCGTGGTTGGGATCTCGGCGCGGTCGAGGGCACGGCGACGCAGCTCTGGCGCGACGTCTTGAATCGGATCACGATCTCCGGCGGAACGGCGGAGGAGCAGACGGTCTTCTACACGGCTCTCTATCATGCGATGCTCCATCCAAACGTCTTCAGCGATGCGAACGGTCTCTATCGTGGCTTCGACGGGGAAATCCATCGCGTGCGGCAAGGGCACGAGGAGTACGCGAACTACTCCGATTGGGACATCTACCGCTCGGAGATGCCGCTCATCGCGTTTCTCGACCCTGACCGGGCGAGCGACATGGCGCAATCGCTCGTCGACGCAGCGACGCAGGGCGGCCTTCTTCCGCGTTGGGCGCTCGTGAACGGACCGACGAGTGTGATGGGTGGAGACTCGGTCGATCCGGTGATCGCCGGGGCGTACGCATTCGGCGCGCGCAATTTCAACGTGCGCCTCGCAGTCGCGGCGATGGTGCGCGGTGCGAGCGATCTCGACGCGCCGCGGGAGGACGGATGGTACGTCGAACGCCCCGAGCTGCGCGAGTATCTGCACCGCGGTTACGTCGTGAACACGCATACCACATCCGTAGCACCGGTTCCCAACGGCGCTTCGGAGACGCTCGAGTATGCGTTCGACGACTTCTCGATCGCGCAGCTTGCGCGTGCTGCCGGCGACAGCGGCATCTATCGCGCCTTCATGTCGCGTGCCGCGAACTGGGAGAACATCTTCGACACGTCGACCGGTTTCATCGCGCCACGCGACCCCGACGGAGCGTTCATGGCAACGCCGATCACCGATGCGGGGCAAGGCGGATTCCAGGAAGGGAACGCCGCTCAATACAGTTGGAACATTCCGCACGATCTGCACGACTTGATTGCGGCGATGGGCGGGCCCACCGCGGTGGTGCCTCGCCTCGACACCTACTTCTCGCAGCTCAACGCCGGTCAAAACGAGCCCTATGCGTGGCTCGGCAACGAGCCGAGTCTCGGCGGTCCTTGGGTCTATCTCTCGGCGGGAGCACCATGGCGCACACAAGCGGTGATGCGTCAGGCGTTGACGACGCTCTACGTCAACTCGCCGGAGGGATTGCCGGGCAACGACGACCTCGGCGAGATGAGCGCGTGGTACGTGTGGAGCGCGATCGGGCTCTATCCGCAGAACCCGGCTGTGCGCTTTGTCGACGTCGGAAGCCCACTCTTCGATCACGTCGTCGTGAAGGCGCCGCACGGCCCGACGATAACGATTGACGCGCCGAGCGCGGCAGACGACACACCGTACGTGCAGTCGCTCAGCGTGAACGGCACACCGACCCAGAAAACGTGGCTCGATCTTCCTTTGCAGGGCAACATCGATCTTGCGTTCGGGCTCGGAACGTCGCCGAACAAAGCGTGGGGCAGCGCTCCGAGTGACGCGCCGCCGTCGTTTGCAGCATCCCCGGCGAGATTTCCAGCGTCAAGTCCGGTTGCATTGACGCTCGGCCCCGTCTCCTCCCGACAGCTCTCGTTCACCCTGACGAATCCGGCCGGCGGCGCGTCTGCGCGCGTCACCTGGTCGGTCACACACGCGTGGAATCTGCGCGTGGTACCGGCCTCCGGCGCTGTCGACTTGGCTGGAGGAGAGGCCACGACGGTGAGCGTCATGCTCGACGCAGATTCCGGCGGCGCCGCTCACTTCGAACGCGTTCGCGTCGACGCGACGGCGAACGGCGTTCACCTGCAGCACACGGATGCTGCGGTGCGTACCGGGGACCCTAAGGCGGCGGTGCAGCTCGCCTATCTCGAAAATATCTACGACAACAGCGTCACGCCGGTCGATCTCGCGACCGGCGCGATGCTGCCGAAAATTACCGTCGGTGCCTCACCGCGCGGCGGCGCCTTCGGCTCCGACGGGATGCTCTATATCTGCGATCGAGACGGCGCCGAAGTCAGCGTCATCGATCCACAGACACTCACCGTCGTGAAGACGATAAAGGTGGGGCAGAGTCCAGGCGGCATGATCGCCGGCATCGACGGTCTGCTCTGGTTCGTGAACGGCGACGACGGTACCGTGCAGTCGATCGATCCGAAGACGGAAGCCCCGAGCGCACCGATCCCGATCGGAGGCACGCTCAACGCGCTCGCGATCGTAGGAACGACGGCGTACGTAACGGTGTCGTCGCTCAACGAAGTACTACCGGTCGATCTGCAGACGCATCGGCTCGGAACGCCGATCGCGGTAGGCATGACCCCGGAAGGCATTGCTGCATCGCCCGACGGGAGGAGCCTCTACGTC
>JASHTE010000138.1 GCA_030040695.1 Vulcanimicrobiota bacterium
AAGGCGGCGCGGGTCGGGTTCGATTGGCGCAACGTCGAGGGCGTCGTCGAGAAGCTCGTCGAGGAGGCACAGGAGCTCGCGCGCGAACGGCAACGCGGAATGGACGAGCGGCGCGTTCGAGAAGAGCTCGGCGATCTCTTCTTCACGCTCGTCAACCTCGCCCGCACGCTCGGCATCGACGCGGAGAGCGCGATGAGAGAAGCCAACGAGAAGTTTCAGCAACGCTTCACCTACATGGAGCGACGCGCCGCCGAGCAGAACCACGCGCTGAGCGACATGAATCTTGAGGAGCTCGAAGGACTATGGCAAGAAGCGAAGGCAGCGCCCTGATTCGCGTGCGGATGAGCGCATCGGATGCGCACTACGGCGGCAATCTCGTCGACGGCGCTCGGATTCTCGCGCTCTTCGGCGACGTTGCCACCGAGCTCATGATCCGGCACGATGGTGACGAGGGGCTCTTCGCCGGATACGAGAGCGTCGAGTTTCTTGCGCCGGTGCACGCCGGCGATTACATCGAAGCCTCGGGCGAGATCGTCGCCGTCGGCAATCGCTCACGCCGGATGGAGTTCTCAGCGTATAAAGTGATCGCGGCGCAGCCGGAAAAATCTCCGAGCGCGGCGGTGGCCCTTCAAGACCCAGTGCTCGTTTGTAGAGCGATCGGCACGTGTGTCGCCCCCAAGAGGTCAGAAACTTAGAGAGCCATCCTAAGGTTAGTCGCCTCGGCCATCTCCGTCGCTCCGCGGCTCTCCAGTCGTTGTAGCAAGCTCCCCCTAGCGTTAGAGTCCAGGAATCTGTGCCACTCAGTTTCACTTCGGAATTCCCAGAAGCGCTCGCTCGGCGCTACGTAGAACGCAACCTTCTTGTGTTGCTTCAAGAGCCTTGAAACGTTAAGCAATGTACCAATACTTTTGCCATCCCAAAGCATTAAGCCAAACTTTGCTTCCAGCGCCATGGCTTGGTCTTTACTCGCATAAAAGGCCGCCGTACCGCGCGGGGCCTGCGCCTGCACCTCTTCGACGCTCCAGCCCCCTAAGTTATTCCTGCACATGCTCGAGGCGCAGAACACCCGAACGTTGCGATAGCTCCTTGACGTGAGGTAGGCTTGGACGGCCTTGTCTGCGCCATTGGCGTCTCCAATGACGACCTGAAGATTGCGCTCAACGATTGTGTCTAGGCGCTTGGTAACTTCGCTCGTAAGCCTTGACAGCCGTCGCGATCCGCCGATAAACACCGTTCCGGTCATCGGTTGCTCCGAGTCTGTGTTATGGCTAAAGCGAAAACATCGGCCGCCCCACCATCCTCATACAGTAGCTCTGTGATCGTGTTCATGGTCGCGCCGGATCGGTACAAGTCGTCGAGTAGGAGCACACGTCGCCCCCGGGTACGCCCATCAACTATTTCGTATAGGCCTTCAAGGGCCCTCATCCTCTCCTCCAGATCGTAGATATTCTTGAGCTCCTTGGCCTGCCTCTTGGCCCTAACAGCCGTCACCACGGGCAGCTGCAGCTGCCTTCCCAGCTCGTTCGCTATCGCCAAAACCGGCGGGATCGCTCGGTCGATCGAGGGAGGGACGGGCGCGATGATGTCGATCCCCGGGTTCCAAAGCCGCAGGAAACCAGCAGCGCTCGCCGCTATCGTGACCGCCGCTTCCGGTCGCTGATCGTATTTCAGCTTGTAGAGCAGGTCGCCCAGCGGCGATCTGGTCGTTTCAAATTGCATGTATCCGTATTCGTTTTCGCCAATCGGGATACTGGACACCGTGTGTAGGTCCAATGCGTATCCGCGCTTCCAACGCCCCATGATCCGCTTCGGCTTGATTTCAACGCTCAAAGTCGGCTTACCAGCGCGTCCATAATTCTATACCAACCTCGCGTGCGTGCGTTTCTTCCAGTAGAGCGTGTAGTAGCGATACTGCAGCAAGACGACGACCATGAACGAGATCGGATAACCCATCCAGACGCCGTCGAGGCCGAAGTGGCGCATCAGGAGATAGGCGGCGGGAACTTCGATGCCCCAAATTGCGAAGATCCCGTTGATCATCGGCCACAGGACGGTGCCGCTCGAGCGCATGACGCCGCTGAGGACAGCGCTGTTGCCGAAGAGCAAGTAGCCCCAGAGCGTGATCATGAGTAGCGTGTGCGAGATCTCGAGCGTGTGCGAGTCGATGATGAACCAGCCCATGATCTGCCAGGCAAAGATATAGCACAACGCGATGATGATACCGCCGATCGCGTAGTTCAACCCGACAGCCGTGCGCACGACGTTCCCCAGCATCTCCTCGCGCCGCGCGCCGATACACTGTGCGCCGAAGATCGAGGCGGTGATGCCGATCGAGATCGCGGGGAACTGTACGTAGGAGACGACCTGATTCACCGCGCCGTATGCTGCCGTTGCGCTCGACCCGAAGCGGTTCACGAACGAGATGACCGCGATCTCGGCGAGCGAAACCATGATCACTTGAACGCCGGTGGGAATGCCGATGCGCAGCACGGTCCAGAGGATACGCGGGTCGACGATCATGTCGCGCGCGGTCTCCCGGTCGAACTTCAGCGGATGGTTCACTGCGC
Organism: Vulcanimicrobiota bacterium; assembly: GCA_030040695.1. Taxonomy (GTDB): domain Bacteria; phylum Vulcanimicrobiota; class Vulcanimicrobiia; order Vulcanimicrobiales; family Vulcanimicrobiaceae; genus Tyrphobacter. The sequence goes on from JASHTE010000138.1 coordinate 2,568, forward strand.
GGAGCCGCATGAGGAAGGCCGCAAAAGAGATTCCCTGGCCGAATAGGCTCGAGACAGCGATGCTCACGACACCGAGCTTCGGCAAGCCGAACCAGCCGGCGATGAACGCCGGCGTGAGGACGATGCCGAGCACGGCGCTCAGCGCGAGGAAGTAGAACGGCGTCGTCGAGTCACCGGTGCCGCGCAGGAACGTCGTGTAGACGAGGTACGGAAAGAGAATCGGCGAGATGAGGAAGATCGTGCGCGCGTATGCTTCGGACTGCGCGATGATGTTCGTCGGCGTGTCGAGCATGCGCAGCGCCCACGGCGAGAGTGTATAACCGAGAGCGGCGACGATGAGAGCGAAGGCGACCGTCGCGCCGAGGACGGTTCCCGCGACCTTCTTCACACGATGCTCGTCCCGCGCACCGAACGCTTGACCGATGAGGACGGTACTTCCGCTCGCGATGCCGATGAGGAACGAGAAGAGCAGAAAGACGATGGGAAAGACCGCCGAGACCGCAGCCAAGGCGTTGGTCCCGATCATACGTCCCAGAAAGACCACCGATACCGTCTGCGATGCAGTTTGCAGCAGATTGCTCAGGATGAGCGGGACGAGGAACAGTAAGAAGAGCACCCAGAGCGGCCGCGACGTGTCGAAGATGTTAACGCCGGGCCGCCGCGCGGCCTGAGCCTGCGCCATGAATTACTCCTGGGCGAGAAGTGTGTAAATCTCTTTGCGGCTGCGATCGAGCATATCCGTGACGCGCGCGATCGTCTCCGGCTTCGCGCTTTCGCCGAGTTGCTCGACGGCCGCGCTCAAACGTTCGAGCGCGTCCTCCAAACGATCCACCGGTTCCTCCTCCGTCGTCGCGGTTGCTGCATCGAAGAACGCCGCGATGTCTTTGGCGCGATCGCCGAGAAACGTGCGCCCTTTCTCCGTAATCTCGTAGGTGCGACGCTCGCCCTCTTGCCGGCTCGTCACGTATCCCTCGGACTCGAGCCAGTTCAAGAGTGGATAGACCGAGCCCGGACCCGCGGCCCAGCCGAGGTCACGCGCAACGCGCATGAGATCGTAGCCGTGGCGTGGCAACTCCGAGAGAAGCTTCAGGATGACGAACTTGAGCGTGCCGCGCAGCTTCCCACGGCGGCGCTGCCGGCGCTGCCAGCGCCGGACAAACTCCCGGCCGACATCACGGCTGTAGCTCATGCTTGGCATCATATACCGATATATCGCAATGTGTCAATCCGCCGGCAAGCTCCAGGTGGCTGGTGCGGCTCGATAAGTTCCTCAAGGTTGCGCGCCTCGCGAAGCGCCGATCGGAGGCGCACGAAGCCCTCGAGCACGGTCGGATTCTCAAAGAGGGCGCAGCCTTGAAGCCGGCCTACGCGGTAAAGCCGGGCGACCTGCTCGAGATTCGCTACGCAAGGCGGACGGTGATCGTACGCATTCGCGAGGTGCCGCTGCGGGTAACGCCGGGCGTGCGCCCAGCAGATCTCTACGAAGTCCTGGACGTCCGCGACGAGTGAACGCCTCCCTCGGCCCCGACACGAAAGACGCGCTTGCACGTGAGGTCCCTGCCGAGGATCACTGTAAGCTCGCCCTGCGCAACGCCCTCGCCTTGTACGGCCGCCGGGCGCGGACGAACGCTTTTACGACGCATCGCAACGCCGTCGCGCGCCTCTTTTGGTCGCTGCTTGACGAGCGCAAGTCGCAATCGATTACCACGACCGCCGCGAAGGCGCTGCGCGGCGAGCCGCGTTTCTCGATCGAGCTTCCACGGCAACTTCGCGACGAGCCACCGCTGCCTGAGCGTCGGTGCGATCGCCTCATGGAGCTGCGTGCCGCGTTCTTGCTCTTCGGCGTCGTCGCTGCCGGCGCGCGTGGCTACCATCTCGAGCTTGCACCGCCGGACGCCGCGCGAGCGAAACGCCTGCGCGCGTTGGCCGGTGCGCTCGGCATTGCGATGCGCACGAGCCGGCGCAGAACGCGCAGCGTTCTCTATCTGAAGGACTTCGAGGCGATCGTCGACCTGCTCGCGCGCATCGGAGCGCACGCAGCAGTGCTCGCGCTCGAAGAGATGCGCGCCCTGCGCGAGACGAAGAACCGCATCCACCGTCTCGTCAACACCGAGGTGGCGAACCTTGCACGAGCGGCGCGCGCCGCCGCCGCGCAGCGTAGAACCGTTGAATACATCGAGAGCAGCTATGGCCTGCGCAGGCTTTCGCCCCCGCTGCGAGAGATCGCAGCGTTGCGGCTACGCTTTCCCGGCGAATCGCTCACCGATCTCGGGCGCCGCTGCACGCCGCCGATCGGGAAACCGACGGTTTCCAGCCGCCTTGCTGCGCTCTCGCGCCTCGCCGAACGCCTGCGTAACGAGCGGCAGGGGCCGCCTCGCCGGGGCCGGTAAACGAGTGGCCATGCGCATCGGGATCAACGGCTTCGGCCGCATTGGACGTAACTTCGCCAAGGCGCTCTTCGAGCGCCGGCCAAACGTCGAGATCGCCGCTATCAACGACC
>JASHTE010000139.1 GCA_030040695.1 Vulcanimicrobiota bacterium
TCGAGCGTCATCCCGGTCATCTTCATCACGCTCAGCGTGATCGCGAGCGAAGTCGGGATCGAGATGCAAACGACAATTGCGCTGCGCCACGAGCGCAGGAAGAAGATCATCGCGAGGCCCGTGAGGAAGATTGCCTCGAGCAGGGTATGGGTGACGGCCTCGATCTGCTGCTCCGTGTAGAGCGAAGCAACGTTGATCACTTTGAATTCGACTTCGGGGAACTGTCGCTGAATCTGCGGCAGCTGCGACATGAACGCGTTGGAGGCGTCGACTTCGCTCGCTGTGTCCGTCTTCTGCACGTTGAGGAAGAAGCCGCGCCTGCCGTCGATGTGCGCATACTGGAGCTGCGGCTCGCTGCCTTGAATGACGTTTGCGACGTCCCGGACGCGCAGGATCTGGTTCGACGCGGTCCAGGGGTCCACGCTGCTGGGCAGTGCCGAGAGACCGCCGGTGTAAGATTCGACTTGCCCCGCGGTCTCGGCCGAGGGCGCCGCGTTCGATCCCGACGGAATGATCGGGAGATCGGCAATCTGATCGAGCGTCTGAACATCGCCTCGGACGTCGATAATCGTCTGCATTCCCGGCTGGTAAGCATACCCGCCGGGGACGCGCTCATTCTCCAGAGCAATCGTGTTGATGACGTCGTTGAGCGTCAGGCCGTACGCAGCGAGTCTGATGGGATCGACTTCCACCTCGTACGCTGCGGTTGGGGCGCCGCCGGCGGTGACGTACGAGATGCCGGAGAGCTGCTGTATCTGCGGGACGATGACATTGTTCGTGTAAAGGGCGAGCTCGCCCGGCGTGAGCTTGCTCGAATACTCCGCCATCGTGACGATCGTCTGCTCCGACGGATCCCGAATGTTGACCGTCGGCGTCTGCATGTTCGTCGGAAGCTCGTACTCCGTGGCTTGAACCGCCTTCTCCGTGAGCGCGAGGTCGGTTGCCTCGTCGGAGGTGATCGTGTACTCGGCGGAGATCTGCGCCGACCCTTGTTGAACGACCGAAGTGATGACTTGGAGGTCGGTCGAGCCCGCAAGGTTCTCTTCGATCGGCGCGACGACGTCGTCGCGCATCTCGGTCACCGACGCTCCGCTATAGCTTGCCTGTACGGTGATCGTCGGTTGGGAGATGTTCGGGAAGAGCTGTTTCGTGATCGTGACGAGCGAGAGAATTCCGGCAAACAGCATGACCGAAACGAGGACGAAGACGAGCGTTGGCCGGTGGAGAAAGAGCCGCGTTAGGTTCAACGCAGAGAGACCTTCTCGCCGGTGCCGACGGTCGCCATGCCGTTGCTGACGACGCGGGTTCCGGGCTGGATACCGGTGACAATCGACGTCACACCGTCGTTCCCGACCTCAGTCACCTTCGCGATTTGCAAGATGCTCTTCGCGTTCACCGTCATGATCTGCGTATGGTTCTGATCGGTGAACGCCGTCTCCGGGATTCGGATTCCGCTGAGACTCGGCAACGCGATTCCGGCTTGGACCGTCATGCCGGGGCGTATGAGGTGTTGCGGGTTGCTGAGCTGCACCTTCACTTCGAAGTTCGTCGAGCCCGGAACAATTTGGTTGAGGACACCGACGACTCTGCCGCTGTACTTCTGTAGGCCCAGATCGGAGATACTGACGCTCGCAGGCGCGCCGATCGCGATGTGAGCGATTTGCGCACCCGACCCTTGCACGATCGCGTAAATCGGATCGACCTGCTGGAGGGTAAAGATTTGCCGGCTTCCCGGATACTCGCCCACGTTGAGGTTGCGATTCACGACGACGCCGTCGATCGGAGAGTAGATCGTCGCCTTCTGGATCGCAACGCGTATCTGCTGCGCCTCTGCTTGTGCCTGTGCGACGGCCGCGGCTTGCAGGCCGGCTCCGCTGATCGTGCCGTTTGCCTGCATGTTTGACATTGCGGCTGCGAGCGTCTGCTTATCGGTGTTGACGGTGTTGATCTGCTGATCGACGGTCTGGCGGGAGATATAGCCTTGCCGGAATAGTGACTCGTCGCGCTCCAAGTTGACATCATCGGTACGGAGCGTCACGCGGTCTTGGCGCACCGTATCGACGCCCTGCGCGATCGAGAGGACGCCCGAATAGTACGTGTGCGACGTGTTCGCATTATCCGAAGCGAGCTCAGCGCGCAAGTCGGCGGTGTCGAGCTGCGCGAGGACCTCGCCCCGGTAGACATTGTCGCCCTCCTTTACATACACCGCGTCTGTGGGCTCGACGGTGGTCGTCTGGATCGCGACGTTTTGGTAGGGGGCGATGATGCCGGCCAGCTGCGAGGCTGGATGGATCGTCCCTTGAGACGCGACCGAAGTCGCGACGTAGGGCGCTTGCGCCTGCCGCTGCGGGGCTCCGCGACAGCCAACCAGGAAAGGAAGCGCTAAGAGGAGCGCGCAGGCCAGTACGCGCCGGCTCTTGTCATGTCGGGATGCGAAGCGAGCGGAAGCCACTAGTGATCTGTATTTACCCATGACAGGCTACGGGCGGGACCTTCGAAGCATCTGAGAAGCCAACCTGGGCGCGCTCCCTTGTCGGTGAGAAGATGTGCGTGATAGCATACCCGAGTTATGAACGAGTACGAGATCACCTATATTCTGCGGCCCTCCCTGGAGGACGGCGTGGTCGAGGAGCGGGCTAATGCCGTTGCCGAGATCGTCCGCGCTCAAGGCGGCGAGGTCGTTGCCGTCGAGCGGCTGGGCAAGAAGCGCCTGGCGTACGAGATTGGCGACGCCCGCGAGGGGAGTTACGTGGCGATGCAGTTCCGCGGCTCGCCCGCCGCGGCCAAGGAACTCGAGCGGCAGCTGCGGCTCCACGAGGATGTGCTCCGCGAGCTGCTCGTGCGGCTCGACAAACGCGCGATCGCGCAGATGGCGATGGCGAAGAGCACCCCCACGGCCCCCGCGGAGGAGCCGGAGGAAACCTCGGACGAGTTCTAAAGAGTGCCTACCAGTAGGCATACAACCGGCCTACGATCGTGCCGTACCGCACGTAACGTGACATAGCGAAAGAGAGAGACATCATGGCAGGATCATACAATCGCGTCATTCTCGTTGGGAACTTGACACGCGATCCGGAGATTCGTTACACGCAATCCGGAAAGGCGGTGACGAAGTTTTCGCTCGCCGTGAACAACCCACGCAACAAGGAGGAGACGACGTTCGTCGACATCGTCGCATGGGATAGGCTCGGCGAGACCTGCAATACGTACCTCAAGAAGGGACAGAATACACTCGTCGAAGGGCGGCTCGTGATCCGCACCTACGACGACAAAGACGGCAACAAGCGCAAAGCAACGGAAGTCGTTATCGATAACATGCAGATGCTCGGCAGCCGGCGCGACGCAGCAGGTTCGGGCACCGGCGAGGAAGACTTCGCGCCCGTTGGCGCACGTGCGAGCGCTCCCACAAGCGGCGGCGCATCGGAGCCGTTCGGTGACGACCTCGACGACGAGATTCCGTTCTAGCTGTTCGACGTGGTGACGTGAAGCGCCGAGTGTGAAGTCGAATCGGCAATCTGAAAAAGACCCTGAAGATGTATTGGGGTCTTTTTGTGTCTCTGCACGAGAGGAAACGCCTTGAGAACGATCAGGATCATCGAATACATCTCACTGGACGGCGTGATCCAGGGCCCCGGCGGACCGAACGAAGACGGCTTCCGCTACGGCGGATGGGCAGCGCCGCACGCCGATCCGGCTGCGGGAGAAGCGGTCCTCGCTGCGCACGGCGCGGCGTTCGATCTCCTGCTCGGCCGCCGAACGTACGATATTTGGAGCGACTACTGGCCGAAAGAGAACGGTCCGATGGCGAACAGCCTGAACGCGGCGAGGAAATACGTCGCGACGCACAGGCCGGAGAGCTTGACGTGGGGGCCTGTCGAGGATCTTGGAACGGACGTCGTCGAGGGGATTCGACGCATCAAGGAGCGGGGCGGGCCGGACGTGATCGTCTGGGGCAGCTCGACGCTGACACCGGTGCTCCTCGAACATGGGCTCGCTGACGAGGTCTTGCTGCTCGTCTGTCCCGTTCTCTTGGGCACGGGCAAGCGCTTTTTTTCGGATGTGGCACCGCCATGCGAGCTTACGCTGGTCGGTACGAAGGCTGCGTCCTCGGGCGTCGTCATCAGCACGTATAAGCCCAGCGGGCCTTTGCGGACCGGATCGTTCGATGCCTAAGCAGGAGCCGATCGAGCGATGAGGCGCGTGTAGCTTGCGCGGTCGACGATGAAGAGCATCGATATGACGAAGAGGAACATGAAGACGAGCGCGCTGCCGAAGGCCGCCGGAAACCCGTAGCGGGTGGCGAGCGCCGCTACGATGAGCGAGTTGCAGGCGCCCATCACGTTCAAGACGCCATTGTAGAACCCGTAGACGAAGCCGGTCGAGGCTTGGTTGGGAGAGATATCGATGACGTTGACTGCCCAGGCGCCCACCGTCACGTTCATGAGCAGTTGCGCGACGCCGATCGTCATCGCGGTGACACCGCCGAGGCCCGCCCTCGCCGAGTAGAGTGAGCCGATCATGCAGAGCGCCGCGCCGATCATCGGTACCGCGGTGCCGATTCGGCGCGCGGTAAGACGGTCGTACGAGGTCGCCAGCCGATCGTTGAAGGGGCCGGATATGATGAAACCGATCCACCCAAATCCTGCGCTCAAGCTCGCCCAGAGCGCGCTCTTCAGCAAGCCCATGTGGAACGTATAGTACATGTAGCTCGGCACCCAGTTGAGGAACGTGAAGAGAATGTAGCCGAACGTGAGGCAAACGAGGAACATCCCGAACCCCGTCCGGCTGAAAATCACGCTTCGAATCCCCGGCCAGTCTGCGCGCTCACTGCCGCGACTCGTGCGCAACTCTCCACGACTGCGCGTGGCGATGAGCCAGAACGGCAGAATGACAAACCCGGCGAGACCGAAGAGAATGAACGTCCACTGCCAGCCGTACTTTACGAGAATGAGGCCGGCGAGCGCGTTACCGATGAGTGGCCCGACGTATTGTCCCGAACCCACCCATGTGAACGACATGGAGCGGCGCTCCGGCGCGGCCCATGCGCTCGCGCACTTCGCGTTGAGCGGCCAGATCGGCGCCTCACCCGCGCCCATCAAGCCGCGAATCGTGAACCAGCCGGCGAGCGTCCGCGCAAACGGCGTCGCGATCGTGAAAATCGACCACCATCCGAGCGTGAGCACGAGGCCGTAGCGCAAGCCGAGCCGGTCGACGAGCCATCCGCCGGGAAAGTTGAAGAGGGCATAGACGATGCCCCAGGCAAAGCCGATCGCGCCGATCTCCTGCAAACTGAAACCGAACGCGTGGCGAATGGCTGGAATCGAGACGGAGAAGTTCACCCGGTCCATGTAGTTGACGAAGATCGCCAAGAACATGAGCACGAAGACAACGTATCGCCGCTTGGTCATCGAACGCCGGCCATGGCAGAGGCATGGGTTCGCATGAAGGCACCGGCGTTCCGCTTTGTCGTGCTCATCGGCATTGTGAGTCTCTTCGCCGACATGACATATGAGGGAGGCCGCAGCGTCGCCGGGCCCTTTCTCGCGCAGCTCGGCGCGACAGGGTTCATCGTCGGCGTCATCGCGGGATTCGGAGAACTCGCCGGATACGGGTTACGCGTTGTCGCTGGACGGCTTGCCGATCGAACCGGCTTGTACTGGCCGTTGACGTTTTTCGGTTACGCGATCAACGTGCTCGCGGTTCCCGCGCTCGCACTTGCGCAAGCATGGCCGTCTGCAGCGGCGCTCCTCGTCGGCGAGCGTCTTGGGCGCGGCATTCGCAAACCGTCGGCCGGATCGATGCTCGCGTACGCCGGATCGCAGCTCGGTCAAGGCTGGGCCTTCGGATTTCACGAGGCGATGGATCAAACCGGGGCGACGCTCGGGCCTTTACTCGTTGCTGCAATGCTCGCACTTGGGGGCGGCTTCGCTCGCGCCTTCGCGGTGCTCATCGTTCCTGCGCTCCTCGCGCTCGCCGCACTGACGCTGGCGCGCATCCGGTTTCCGGCGCCGCGTGATCTCGAATCGCACCCCACTGCGCACGTCAAAGGCTTCGGCCGCTCGTATTGGCTCTACGCCGCTGCGGGGGCGTGTACCGCAACCGGATTCGCTGACTTCGCGCTCATCGCGTTCCGGCTGAGCACAGCGCACGTGATCGCGAACCAGTTGATTCCCGTGCTCTATGCCGCAGCGATGCTCCTAGGAGTGGTTACGGCACCGCTCTTCGGGAGGCTGTACGATCGTGCGCCGTTGCCGACGCTGATCGCGTCGTTTGCGACGGCGATGAGCTTCGCGCCGCTCGCGTTCCTCGGTGCCCGCTCGCTCGCAATCGGCGGCGTTCTCCTCTGGGGCTTCGGCATGAGCGCGCAGGAGACGTTGCTGCCGTCGGTCATCGCGAGCATCATCCCAGGCGCACGACGTGCTACGGCGCTCGGAACGTTCGACGCCGTCTACGGAGTAGCGTGGTTCGTCGGGAGCGCGGCGATGGGTGCTCTGTACGATATCTCGCTTCCGGTACTCGCAGCGTTCTCCGTGTTGCTGCAGGCGCTCGCGTTGCCGCTCTTCATCGCTGCGTTTCGAAGCCGGACGAAGGAAACTCGCGGCCTCCCTGCGTAGTTTATACTTTTGTGGCGAAGCTGTACTTTCGATACTCGGCGATGAACGCCGGGAAGTCGACGGCGCTCCTGCAAGTGGCGCACAACTACGGCGAGCACGGCTACTCGGTGTGGATCTTCACCTCGGTGCTCGACGACCGGTATGGGGTCGGCATCGTGACGTCTCGGCTCGGGCCACAGCGGAACGCGTTCACGTATGATGCTGCGCTCGACTTCTACGAACGGCTCAAGGATGCGCGCGACGTCGCGTGCGTCCTCGTGGACGAGGCGCAGTTTCTCACTCCGCAGCAGGTGAGGCAGCTGCATCGCGCGGCACACGTTGGCGGCGTTCCGGTCATCTGCTACGGTTTGCGCAGCGATTTTCTCGGCGAGCCCTTTCCCGGCTCCGCCTATCTCCTCACGCTCGCGGACAGCATCGAAGAGCTGAAGACCGTCTGCTCGTGCGGGAGAAAGGCGACGATGAACGTACGCGTCGACGGTGAGGGAAGGCGTATCGTCCACGGCGAGCAGATCGCGATCGAAGGCGAACACCACTACGTCCAACGTTGCGGGAGCTGCTTCTACCGCGAATAACAGCGCGAACGCAGAAGCATTCATTCGCGAGAGACTGGCGGCGTATGCCTCGGAGTTCGCCGAGCGCGAGCGTGCACTGCCGGGCACGAGCGATCCCGAGGCGATCCACCGCGCGCGCGTGGCGATCCGGCGGCTGCGCTCGGTGTTGCGAAGCTTTCGCGACGCTCTCGATACGCAGTGGGCCGACCGGCTGCGCGACCGGCTGCGGCGTGCAAGCGACGAGCTCTCCGCCGCGCGCGATACCGATATCGCGGTCGAGCGCGCTCGCAGAGACATTGCCGAGGTCGACGAGGCTGCGCGCGCACGCGCCGGCGGCGTCCTTGCGGCACTTGAGGTGCGCCGCTCGGCGGCATACAGGCGCGTTACGGAACGGACCCGCGATCCCGGGTATGAGACGAGCCTTCGCGAGCTCGTGCGAACAATCGAGAATCCGCCGTTTCGCCGCGCGATAGAGTCTGCGCGCGCGCTCGCGAAGCCCGTGTTGACGAAGGCGTATAAACGGCTGCGTAAACGCGTGCGGCGCTGTGGCGAGCATCCGAGCGACGAAGCGCTGCACGCGATCCGGATTGCGGCGAAGCATCTGCGTTACGCGGCAGAGGCATTCGAGCCGCTCTTCGGACGTTCGATGTCGAGAATCGCCCGCGACGTCGGTCGCTTGCAGGACGTGTTGGGAGAGGAGCATGACGCTGCCGTCGTCGCGAGGGAGTTGCAGGAACTGGGCAACGACCGGGAGCTCGCATTTGCGGCGGGAGAGCTTGCTATGGTCGAACGCCGCGCTGGCGCGCGCGCACGCGAGCGGTGGAGGAAGCGCTTCCGACGTGTCGAACATACGTTCCCGAAGAAGTCTCCCGCTTCGGGAGATGGCTAGGGTTGCGCGCCCACCGAGCGACGTAACCCGTTTCGTTCGGGCCTAGCGTGAACGAGACGAATCCACCTAGTCGAAAGGAATGAAATGGCCGGTAAAGTCAAACGGGCGACCAAAGAGCGGCGCCCGAAACGAAAACCTTGCAATTTTTGCATCGAGAAGGCAGTCGACGTCAGCTATCGCGACGTGAACCGCTTGCGCAAGTACATCTCGGAGCGCGGAAAGATCGTACCGCGCCGCATCTCCGGAACCTGCGCGAAGCATCAGCGTATGCTCACGGTCGCGGTGAAGCGTGCGCGTATCATCGCCTTTCTACCGTTCGTCGCGGAGTAGTCAGCGCCGTGCGGCTCATTCTGCTGCGTGATGTTGCGTCGCTCGGGCGCAAAGGCGAGGTCGTCGACGTCGCCGACGGTTACGCGCGCAACTTCTTGCTGCCGCGCAATCTGGCGCAAGAGGCGAATAGAGGGGCTCTCGCGGTCCTGGGCGAGCAGAAGAAGGCACAAGTACGCCGCGAGGAGGAAGCGCTCAGCGACGCGCGTGCCCTCGCGGACCGCATCGAGGCGACGAAGCTTGCGGTGCGAGCGCGTGCCGGAGAGAACGGTAGGCTTTTCGGGGCGGTGACGAACGCCGACGTCGCGGCCGCTATCGCGGCAGCCGTTGCGGTACCGATCGACAAACACAAGGTCGAGCTGAAGGGGCAGATCAAGAGTCTCGGCTCCTATCCGGTTGAGGTCAAGCTCCACAAGAGTGTCGTCGCTAAGACGACGGTCGACGTCATCGCCGGCTGAGTAGGTCCTCGTCCATGCCCGTTGCCGAACATCCCTATCATTCGCGACTTCGCCGCAAATACGGCGTCGAGGACGAGCTCAATCGGTATGTGACGGCGCTCTACGAAATGCTTTCGGGCGTCCTCGGCCAGGACAAGCTCGTCTTGCGCGCCGGTAAAGTCGGCGCGCTCAAGATGATGCGGTCGCCAAACCTCTCCGATCGGCTGTGCGCCCTGCAGCGCCTCGTCTTCGAAGATCCGACCGTCGAGCGCGTGACGACGCGCACGCAACAGCGCAAGGCGATCGCGGAGGTCGAGGAGACGATGGCGAGCCTCATCGCGCAGAAGAGCGTCGAGGACGAAGTCGAGCGGCGCGTCAACGCGAAGATGAACGAGCGCCATCAGGACTACTTGAAGGATCTCAAGCTCGAAACGCTCCGCGAGAGCGGCGATCCGGAGACGCCGGCGACCCGCGCAAAGCTCGAGGAGCTGGAGACGCTCTCCGCACGCAGCCTCGCGAGCTCGGCGCTGCAACGCCTGCGTCCGCAAGCGCTGCGTGAGATCGTCGGCCAGGAAGCCGCCGTGCGGGCACTCCTGGCGAAGATCAGCTCTCCGTTTCCACAACACGTCATCCTTTACGGCCCGCCGGGTGTCGGAAAGACGACCGTTGCACGGCTCGTGCTCGAGATGGCGAAGACACGGCCGGGAACGCCGTTTGCAAAAGATGCGCCGTTCGTCGAGGCAAGCGGAACGACGCTGCGCTGGGACCCGCGGGAGACGACGAACCCGCTGCTCGGCAGCGTGCATGATCCGATCTACCAGGGAAGCCGTCGCGAGTTTGCCGAGTCCGGCATTCCCGAACCGAAGCTTGGGCTCGTCTCCCGCGCGCAC
>JASHTE010000140.1 GCA_030040695.1 Vulcanimicrobiota bacterium
AACTCGATGATCGGCGTGCACGTGACGCTGATATCAACGGTATCCGAGTTCGGATTGCCGTAGAGATCGGTCACTTGACCGAGCTGGAGGTTCACCGATGCCTGCACCTGCGGCGCCTGCAAGTTGAGCAAACCTTGCGTGAAGTTCATGCCGCCGTTGTTGCCGACGTCGAGCCGCAAGACGAAGTTGACGTTGTACACGTCGTTCTGCACGGTGACGGCCGGATATTGGAAGAGCGGCGTGTTCGGATAGTCGCTCGTGCCGATTGACTGATCGTAGCCGTTTTGCGTCGCCGTATCGTAGCGCGACTGCTGGAGATTCTTCGTGATGTTATTGTAGAAGGTGTTCCAGCCGTCGCAGTCCCAGATGAGATTCGAGCCGAGGTTCGTCCAGAGCTGCACGCGCTTGACGAAACCGAACGGGCCGCGCGGAAGCTTCGTCAAGCCCGGCGAGCTCGCGGTGTCTTTCACGGTGATCTGGAAGTAGAGAAAGACGCGCGACATGAGTCCCACTTGCGGACAGACGACGCTCGTATACTGCCCGACGCCCATCGCGCTCGGAAAACTGTCGCTAAAATACTGATAGCGGCGGCGCGTATTCTTGCGGAAAGACCGCAACATCCCCCTGCGCTGCTGTGCTTGAGAAGAGCCTTGGCCACCTGAGCCGGCTCGACCGCTTCCGGTCCCGTTGTACATCGTCGGTTCGCCTCCTGGTTACTGTTGAGAGGAGGCCCTCTGCGACGGTTTCTGCCGGGCCGCTACGACGCCCCCGGCGCCTCCTCCTTCTCCCCCTCGACGAGAATGCACGGTCCCTGGGGAGCGCGCCACGTATCCATATAGACGAGGTACTCGTGCTCCTGGAGCTGCGCGATCGCATCGGGGTCGATCGGCACGAAGCTCGCGATCTTCGTTCGGTGCGAGCCGAGCGCGCAGTAGAAGACGTAGAAGCAGCGCGACTGCGTGAAGGCGAGGTTCGGCACGAAGACCGGCTGCTGCGTGCAGGCCCACACTTCGCAGCCCGGCTCGCGCCCGGTCGCGTAGAGGTCTTGGAGCGGCTCGGGCATCGACTGCCCGTCGGTGACGAGGGTCATCTCGTCGATGAGCAGCGTCGTATGACCGCGCCGGAGCACCCATTCGAAGAACTGCGCCTGCGTCTCCTCGTCACGCAGCTCGAAGCGCGTCGGCGAGTAGCAGATGCGATCGGTGCGCGCGCGCACGCATTCTTTGAGAGTGTTCGCGATAGTCCACTCCTCGTTGCCGGCGACCCACTCTTTTTCGCGAAACGTCCGTTTGCCGTCGTGCACGACGACGTACTGCCGCTCGTCGAGCGCATGCGCAGCGAGGTACGTCTTCCCGAAGCCGGTCGTCCCGATGAACATCATATGGACGCCCTCCCACTTCCCCGTTTCGGGATTACGTCTCCGCGACGGCGCAATCATGCAAAAGGCGCCGTTACACCGGAGCGCCGATGCTCTTCATTGACAACATGAGCGCGCTGATGGCGCAGCAAGAAGAGCGCCGCGTTTTCCGCGCTCGTTTCGCTATACCAAAATGCAAAAATCGATGCGCACGAACGGCACACGTAGGCGATCTCGCGCGGCCCCGCGCTGACGCGCCATTCGTCAGTCAATAACGCCATCGAGCAACCGTTGGAGTTTCGCGATATGCTCTGCCGCCGTTGTCTCATCGAGCGAACGAAGGTTCGCGAAGATGATCGGCTTACTCAGCATGATCATCGACGCGAAGGGCGATTCGGCAACCTCGGGAAGTTCGAGGAAGGCGTTGACGAGCCGGAGGATGCGCTCACGCGCGGTGAGTTTTGGCTTTGGCGTTGCGCTCATCGAGCACATCCTTCACGGTCTGTTTCACGATATCTTTGAGAATGAAGAGGGTCTCATCACTGAAGACGGCAACCGCAACGACGACGGGAATCTCCTTTGGACCATCCCGCGTCTTGATCGTCACCGTGTAGAGCGGCTCGTCGGCGTGATTCGCGCCGACGATCGGCAGACCGCGATCAAACACCGCTCATATCCCCGCCGTCCATCCCATCGATGATATCGTTACGCGCTTGTACGTCGCGCTGCGTCGGCGCGCGCTGCTGCTGCTCCGCTTCAAAGCGGCGAAAGACCGGCGGCGGCGGCGTGCGCCGCGGTTGCCGTTCCTGCGACTGTTGCGAGCGCGCACGCATCTGCGCCTGCGTTACTTGAATGCGCGGCGCGAAGATGAGCGCCGTCGTTCCGAACGCAACCATACCGGGCACGATGCGCTGCACCATCTGTAAGGTCGCCTTGCGTTTCGCCGATGGAAAACTCTCGATGTACGTCGCCCATGCTTGCCCGAGTGCATTCGCTTCGTTCTGCGCGATCTTCATCGCCGCGAGCGATGGCACCGTTGCAAGCGTGTTGCACACGGAGAGCCACGTCGCCGCGAGCATCTCTTTGAGCTTCGGCCCTTTGATCGACGCAACCGCGTCGAGATCGTGTTCGCTTACCGACCCAGGAACACTGCGCTCAGACCCGTCCGCTCCTTCTTCGGCGGCGGCTCCGGTGTCGAAGAAGGCTCCGGCGTCGTCTCGATCGTCTCGCTCACCGGCGGCTCCTCCGTCGCTTCCTCCGCGAGGAGCGCTTCGATCGAGCTCGCCAGCCGTTCCGCTGCTGCCATCGTCCGCTCCGCCGCCGCCTCCGCGCGCGTGGCGCACTCGGACAGTCGATCGGCGAGCGCTCGTTCCTCGGCGACGGCGCTTTCGGCTACTTGTGCCGTTACCGCGGCCGCTCCCGCTGCGACGCCGGCGGCGACTGCCGCCGCCTCCTGTCCCGTCTCCGGAGCCGGCTCCGTCGTTTCGACCGTCGTCGTTTCGGTCGTCGTCTGCTCGTCCATCCATCGTCAACCTTTCTTTATAGAGGGGAAGGCCCTCAATCGTAGCTTTCTTCGACTTCCCGATCG
>JASHTE010000141.1 GCA_030040695.1 Vulcanimicrobiota bacterium
CCTTTTCCAAGGCGAGTTCCGCACGACGTTCGGAAACTCGGGCACCGTGCTCGCGCGGTACTACTCCGGTTCGCTGAATAATTACGAAGTTGCCGGCCCGCTCAACGGGCAGCCGCTGACGTACACGATGAGCACGTACGGCACGGTCCCGCTCTGCCCGACAGGCGACACGTTCAGCTTTACAACCTATCTGTGCAATACATCGGGTGGCGGCACCGTTGCGCCGACGAGCACGACCTTCAACGGTCAGAACGTCACGTTCTCGACTGCCAACGAGGCGAACACCTTCGATACGCACGACACGATGAACGGCGAGACGCTCGAAGTGCTCGAGCAGCTGGGAGCGAACCAGTTCACGCTGAGCTATGATCGCTCCGAACAAGGTTCGTCCTTAACGACCGACGAGCCGTCGGTCGGCCTCGTCGAGTTCAGCCCGGTTTTGGGGTCGAGCCAGACGTTTCAGACGATCTCACTGCGCGGCGAGATCATGCTGACGCCGCAAATTCAACTGAACGTCGCCGACTACGCGCTCAACTATCTCAGTCACTATTCGATCACCGGCGGGAAGACCTGGGATAACTCTTCGCACACGTACAACGAGCCTCGCGCAGCGTTCACGTGGCAGCCGAACGACGACACCATTTTCCGCTTCTCGACGGGCGGGTCGGTTGCGCCGCCGTACATGAGCTTGATCTCCTCAGGCGGTCCGACGTGGAGCCAAATCATCGGCGGTGTGCCGGCGGCCGGGTGGATACAGGACGCAAATAACGGCGACATCAATGCGGAGACCGCGTGGGGCTACGACATCGGCGCAGATCGCCGTATCCAGGGATCGACCTCGGTTTCTGCCGACGCCTACTTCGCCCAACTGCACGACATGTTTCTGACCGAGACGACGGTCGTTACGGGTGCGGCTGCCACGGGATGCCCGAACCAGCCGTGCGAGGTGGCGGAGACGGAGAACCTCGCTCAGGCACGCTACGAGGGCGTGGAGTTAGCCATCAAGCACGTGCCGCAGTTCGGTCTTGGCTGGAAGGTGCAAGGCTCGCTGCAGCGCGCCTTCACCTACAATCTGCCGCCGTACTTCTACTGCGCCGGCTCGACGAATTCGTCAGGAGTGACGACGCCGCCGGGCCCGGGATGCATCAATAACACAAACCTTGCCGTCCTTCCCGAAGTGAACTTCGGCGGCGACCCGGTGGGAATCACCGGGGTTGCGAACGGCATCGGCAGCTCCCGCGTCCCCTATGCTCTGGGCTACGGCGAGCTCAACTGGACCGGACATTATGGCCAATATTACAATCTTGGCGCAACGTACTACGGCAATAACAACATGTTTGACGAGCCGCCGTTCTTCGTGCTCGGTGCCAATCTTGGCTTCAACATCGGTGATCGCGGTACGAGGTTGCAGTTCTCGGCGTACAACCTCACCGACGTGTACGGTAATCCGTACGTCGGCTTCTTCAACGGAATCCCGCTGCCGCTCGTCAAGGGCGCGATGCAGCTGAACCCGCTAACCGGCACGTACCAACCGACCTATTTGGGCGCAACGCCGGCCGGAAACGTCGGTCCCACGACGCTCCGTCTCCTCCTCTTGCAGAAGTTCTAAGGAGAAAACATGAAGCGCGCGTTTGCGACGGCGCTACTCTTTCTTTACTCGACGGGGATCAGTGCAGTGGGGGCGCCCGTTGCGGCGGCGCCTGCTGCCGCTGCACCGTCGGCACATGCGTTAACGAGCGGCGACCTCGACAGCTTTCTCGGCGGGCTCGTGCCGTACGCCATCGAGCGTGCGGGCATCGCGGGCGCCGTCGTCACCGTGGTCAAGGGCGGCAAGATCATCTTTGCCAAGGGCTACGGAGACGCGAATATAGCGAAACGCGCACCGGTGATCCCGGATGAAACGATGTTCCGCATCGGCTCCGTCTCGAAGCTGTTTACGTGGACGTCGGTGATGCAGCTCGTCGAAGTGGGGAAGCTGAATCTCGATCGCGACGTCAACGATTACCTCGACTTCACAATTCCGCCGAAATACGGACAACCGATCACGTTGCGCGACCTCATGACCCACACAGCGGGCTTTTCGGAGGTGATTCGCGATCTGTTCGTCTCGCATCCCTCGCAGCTCTATCCGCTGCGTCAATACTTGTCGGAGCACATGCCCGACCGCATGTTTCCGCCGGGAAAGGTGATCGCCTACTCCAACTACGGTGCGGCGCTCGCGGGCTACATCGTGCAGCGCGTTTCGGGCGAACCGTACGCGACGTACGTTCAAGGCCATATTCTCACCCCGCTCGGCATGACGCACTCGACGTTCGTGCAGCCGTTACCGGCGAGCCTCGCACCGTACATGGCTCAGGGGTACACGAACGCATCGGCGGCGAAACCGAGCCCATTCGAGCTCGTGGAAGCCGCGCCGGCCGGCGCTGGGTCTTCCACGGGAACCGACATGGCGCACTTCATGCTCGCCTATCTCGACGGCGGCACCTACGATGGGCACCGCATCTTGAAGCCTTCGACCATCAAGGAGATGTGGACGCTTCAGGTCGCTCCGGCGCCGGGGATGAATGGGTACGATCTCGGCTTCTATCAAGAGAATCGCAACGGCCAGATGATCGTCGGCCATGCGGGTGACACGGAAGCTTTTCACACCGACCTGCACCTGCTGCCGAGACAGCACGTCGGCGTCTTCATGTCGTTCAACAGCGCCGGGGACGCCGGCGCCGCTGAAATCGTGCGCGTCGCGATCTTTCGTGCCTTCCTCGACCGCTACTTTCCCTACACGCCGCCGGTGGAGCGCACGATCTCCGATCCGCAGCGCGATGCCGCCCGGGTTGCCGGATGGTATGAGAGCAGTCGCCGTGACAGCCGCGCGCTACTGCTCTTCTACGCGATGGCGCAGTCGATGGTAGACGCGCTCCCGGATGGAAGGATCGAGGTGCACGGAGCGCTGATGAACGGCCTTGCGGGCAACGCGATTCGCTGGCGCGAGGTCGGACCGCTCTACTATCGCCAAGTCGGCGGACAGGCGCACCTGAAGTTCGTCGCGGATGCGCAGGGCAACATTCTCTCCTGGACGAGCGACCAGATGATACCGGTCGAGATCGAGCAACGGGTCGACGGACTTCGTACGTGGGGATCGTTGAAGTTGTGGCTGACGCTCCTGTTCGTCTTGCTCCTGCTCTCACTCATCATCGGGGTCGGCACGTGGATCGCGCGCTGGAGATTAGGAATCAAGTTGCAGCTTTCGAGGGGGCAGCGGTGGATTCGTGCGGCGGCACGCCTCGGCGCCCTTATCCTGTTGATCGACTTTGTCGCATGGCCGGCGGCACTCTCGAATGAAGCAAATCTGCTCGGGCCGGGCCTCACGACGATGCTCGTGATACTGTACGCGATCGGCGTACTCGCGATCATCGGCGGGATCGCGATGATAGCGGAGGCGGTACTACGCGTGAAGCAAGGTCCCGGCGGTCCAGGCGGGTGGCTCGTCATGACCGGGAAATCGCTGCTCGGGCTCGGTGCGATCTATGGGATCTGGGTCATCCTCACGTTCGGGCTCGCGAACTTCGCGACCAACTTCTGACGACTATCGAGAGAGGGCCGGGGAGCGCCAAACCTCACTCGCGACGCGTTTGAAATTTTCGCCGAGGATGCCGCGAATCGCGGCGTCGGGATAGCCCGCACGCTCCATTCGCTCAGTTAGCGGCGCGAACGTCTCCGGCCCGAGGATAACGACTTCGCCTTCGTATCCGTAGCCTGTAGGCCAGAACGTGCGGTCGGAGATGTATTCCTTGAGATCGAAGTCGTCGCCCGGAACGTGATCGAGGCCAAGCCCGACGT
>JASHTE010000142.1 GCA_030040695.1 Vulcanimicrobiota bacterium
TGAACTACCATCACGTGCTCGACGCAGTTGAAGGCAACGAGCGCGCGGACGACGAGCCCTTCGGGGGAGGAGCCGGCATGGTGCTGCGCCTTCCTCCGATCGCTCGCGTGCTCGACGCGATTTTCGAGTCCGCAGGCACGGAGCGGCGAGCGATTTTGATTCCCAGCCCAGCCGGGCGATCTTTCACGCAAGAGGACGCTCGCCGGCTCGCCGCGCTTGACCGGCTGGTGATCGTCTGCGGCCATTACGAGGGAATCGACGAACGTCTTGGAGCGCTCTATCCGGTGGAGGAGCTCTCGCTCGGAGATTTTGTCGTCACCGGCGGCGAGATTCCGGCTCTCGCCTTCATGGACGCGACGGTCCGGCTGGTCGAGGGCGTCGTCGACGGGGAGTCGCTCGAAGCCGAGTCCTTCACGAACGGGGAGCTCGACTACCCGTGCTATACGCGCCCCGCGGTCTTTCGAGGCGTCTCCGTGCCCGAGGTCCTTCTCTCCGGCGACCATGCCGCGATTGCGGCCTGGCGGAGGGAGGAGTCACGGCGCCGAACGGCTGCTCGCCGGCAAGGGAAACGCGCCTGACCATCGCTGTTGAAAGGCGCGGGCGCGCGTGTTATCATGCCGTGGTTGCGCCCCTTCCGAGGGCCTCTTTTTTCGTCAAGGGCAGTGCCATGAACGTCATCGACATCCTTAGCCGCGAGCAGCGCAAAGAACAACTGCCGGAGTTTCGCACCGGCGATACCGTGAAAGTCTACTCGAAGGTCGTCGAGGGCGGCAAGGAGCGGGTGCAGATGTTCGAGGGCGTGGTCATCGTCCGTAAGGGGAATGGAAGCGCAGAATCGATCACCGTGCGGCGCGTCGCGCATGGCGTCGGCGTCGAGAAGACCTTCCCGCTGCACAGCCCGCGCGTGGAACGCATCGAGGTCAGCAAGCGCGGCGTCGTGCGCCGCAGCCGCCTCTATTACTTGAGCGAGCGCGTCGGCAAAGCGGCGCGTATCCAAGAGAAGCGTTAAGCAACACGGCAGTGGCCCCGTCGTCCAAGCGGCAGCGGCGCTCATGCTCGTCGTGCTGCTCGTGGCGACGTTCCTCGTGCGCCCGTTCTCCGTTCCGTCGATCTCCATGATTCCGACGCTGCGTGTCGAGGACAGCGTGCTCGTCGATGTCGCGGCCTATCGTTTTGCTCGGCCCCGGGCCGGTGATCTGGCAGTCTTCATGGCGCCCCTGGCGTCGCGTGTGCCATTCATCAAGCGCATCATCGGCATTCCCGGCGACTCGATTAGGATCACCGACGGCGTTCTCTACCGCAACGGCGTAGCAGTACACGAGCCCTACGTGAACGAGCCGACTGCGTACGATCTCGACATCGCCCGCGACGACATCTACGTGAACGACGTCGCACTCGACCCGACGAACGCGGACATCCCGCCGAAACGCATGTGGCAAGCGCCGAACCGGGTGCCGGCAGGCTTTTACCTTGTTCTCGGCGACAATCGCAATTATTCAGATGACTCGCACGTGTGGGGGTTTGCTCCGTTTGACGGCCGCTTCATCGGGAAAGCAATCATGGTGATCTGGCCGCCCTCCGATATCAGAATCCTCCGTTAGCTCAGCATGACGCCGTACGAACTACTCTTTATCGTCGGGATCATCGTCATCGCGCGCCTCATACTGATGGTGCCGCGCCTGGTTGCACGATCGCGCGGGCGTACGCTCGCCGTCGCGCGCGAATACCTCGACCCCTTCATCATCGCGGGGCTGGCTGCGTGGCTTCTCATCACCTTCGTCGCGCGCACGTACTACATTCCGTCTGCTTCCATGGTGCCGACGCTCGAAGTCGGCGACGTTTTATTGGTCGACAAGTTCGAGTATCATTTTCGGCGGCCGCACGAAGGCGACATCGTCGTCTTCCCGCCGCCGATTCCGTCACCGGATGATTTCATCAAGCGCGTCATTGGACTGCCGGGCGACGCGCTTCGCATCGAGCACGGAGTTGTCTATCGCAACGGCATGCGATTGAAAGAGCCGTACACCGCCGACGGGCCGAATCCGGATTTCAATCTCGCTATCCGCAATTACGGCATCTACGTCGACGAGGGGGCCGGCTGGCAACCTCTCGATCCAGTGCAGGCAAATGTCCCGCCGCGCTCTATGTGGACCGCGCCGGACCGAATCCCACCGCATTGCTACATCATGCTCGGCGATAACCGTAACAACTCCGAGGACTCACGCATCTGGGGCTTCGCGCAGGATGGAGGGCGCTTTGCATCGGGGCAGCGTAAGGGACAGTCGGCCGGATTCACCGGCCGCGCTTTTCTCATCTTTTGGCCGCCCTCGCAGGTACGCATCCTGCACGGGTGAGAAACTCGTTTACCCATGACGCGGCTGCTGAATGGGCGCCGGTTACTCGGTGCGATCCTCGAAGTTGCGCTCCTCGGTGTCCTCATCGCCGCGTTCTTCGTGCGCACCCCTCAAGTCTCGGGACGGTCGATGGCCCCGCAAATTTTCTCGGGCGAGTACGTCCTGATCGATACGCTCGCCTATCGCTTCGGGTCGCCCGCCCGCGGCGACATCGTCGCCTTTCGGCGCAGCGATGCATCGTCGGTTGGACCGAGCACGTACATCAAACGCGTCATCGGCCTCCCCGGCGACACCCTGGAACTCCACCACGACCACCTCCTCCTCAACGGCGCCCCAGTCGAGTACGCCCCATTAACCCCCGAAATCTCCTCCCAACTCGACGAATCCGAACAACACGCCAGCCAATTCGCCACCGAACAACTCCCCGGCCACAACCACGCCGTAATGGCCATCCCCGCCCGCCCCGCCGAGCGCGATTTCGGCCCCGTCACAGTCCCGGAAGACCATTACTTCGTGATGGGCGACAACCGCGACAACAGCTTCGACTCCCG
>JASHTE010000143.1 GCA_030040695.1 Vulcanimicrobiota bacterium
CCCAGAAAGAGAGACTGCCGCATTTGAGATTGGAACGCCCCCGCTGTCCGTTACGCTGCCCGTAACCGTTGCGGTACTCGTCGGCGCCACTTGCGCGACCGCCGCTACCGTACTAAGGAGCACGACAGCGAATGCCGAGGAAAGAGCGAGCGAAAGCCGGTGATGAAAGCGGAGGCGGGCACCGTTCAAAGAGCAAGCCACAGCGATACTCCTACAGGCAAGCACGTTTACGACAACCCTATCGCCCCAACCACGTGGCGCGCATCGGTACTCCACCTAGCTTTTCTTAACACCACCTAAACAGCGGACTGAATCTTCCCGACACGGGCTCCAGCGGCATTGACGACGGAAGGCACCGCAAGTTCGGCGAGGTCTCGCTGCGGAAGCGCGATCCCCTCGATGGATTCGACGAAAAGCCGCGCTAACGCCGGGGGCAGTGCACGCGAGTTGCCGTCGAGCACCTTCAGCGCAATGCCTATGCCCTGCCCCGTGACTGCATCCGCATGCAAGCCCTCTGCACCGATCTTTGCAAGAACCGCGCCTTCGCTCGCCGTGATGATGCGCGTGTCGAGATTGCCGTTCCATCCCCCGGCATAGCCGGGCTGCCGCGTGATCGCGGCGCGTACGCGCGCGGCCGCAGGCTCCTGTGAGACGCCGAAGGCAGCGTACGTCCGAGCAACGTCGTGAAGCGATGCGCCGAAGATGGGCATGCCGCAGCCGTCGATCGCTTCCGAAGCCTCACGCGCGTTTTTCCCAAATCCGTTGCGTATGCGCTCTTGCAGGTAGCGCTGCACCGGATGCTCGGCTGCGATGTAATCGTCGGACGTGAACCCAAGATGGCGGCAGAGCGCGAGAACGGCCGCGTGCTTACCGGAGCAATTATTCGCAACCGGCGGCCCGACCACGACGCGCCCTTCCATCGCTGGTCCGCATCGGAGCATGTCTTCGCTCGCGCCGGCCTTTGCAAGGAATGCGCGGACGGCGGTGACGTGCCGCTCCTCACCGTCGTGGGAGCCGCTCGTCAGCGCCAACTCGACGTCGCTCAGGCCCAATGCGTCCGCGGCTCCGCTACGTACGAGCTCGAGTGCGATGAAAGGCTTGGCGAGAGAGCGGATCGGATAGACGCGATCGATGTCACCGAAGGCAGCAAGCACTTCGCCCTGTTCATTCCCGATGCACGCGAAGACGCGATGCACGGACTCGACGTACGAGCCGCGCCGCACCTCGACCAGCAACCCGCCGGGGGCCCCTTCCACTCATGAACTATGCCAAACTCAGGTGCCCCCTTGCATCCGTAAAGTGCCCATGCGGGTCCCTGCCGTACCGGCTAGAATAGAGCCGGACGCTTTCATGGGCGGGATCCTCTCTTTGCGCGAGCACTTCGTGGGAAGGGCCGACGAGTTGCTGGCCCTCGGAGAGGCCTTTAACCTCGCCGCGGACGGACATACGACGGTCGTCGCCGTCACGGGCGACGCCGGTATCGGCAAGAGCCGCATCGTGACGGAGTTCTTTCGTATAGTCCGCGAGCGCGCGTTCGGGCTGGCACGCGGCCACTGCCTCGAACATCTGCGAGCACCATTTCTTCCCGTCATCGAGATCCTACGCGACCTGCAACTCGACGCGGCTGCGTCGCTCCTGCCGCACCAAGATCCGTCGCCTGCCAGAGGCTCACAGGAACTGCAGGTCCGCGCTTTCCGCGAAGCCTCTCGCCACCTTTGCAGCGCACCGCCGAATCGACCCTACGTGCTCAACGTCGAGGACGTGCAGTGGGCTGACGCTGCCACACTGAGTTTCCTGGAATACCTCGTCTGCACGCAGACACGCGCGCCCTTGCTCGTCGTCCTCACATTGCGCGCGGAGGCCTTCGAGCATCCTACCGGCTTCGCGCGCACGCTCGCACGCATGCGGGCCGCCGGCCTCATTACGATCCCGCTACGCCCATTGGACCGCTCCGAGATGTCGCACCTAATTCGGGATGCGGCACCCGCGCCGATCTCGCGCCAATCCGCCGAGCGGATCAAAGCGCTCGCCGAAGGGAATCCGCTCTTTGCTGAAGAGCTGCTTCGAGCGGTGCTCGATGAAGGGCAGGATGCGATCACGCATCCTGCGTTCTCGTCGATTCGCACGACCGTCCTCGAGCACTTCTACGAGCTCAGTGAAGCGGACCAGCAAGTGCTCTACTGTGCTGCAGTCATCGGGCGTGTCTTCGATGTCAGGCTGATCGCGCGGCTGCTCGGGCGCAGACTCGTCGACGTCCTTGCCGGGATTCGTCGCGCGCGGAATCTGCAGTTGGTCCGCGAGGAAAGCAGCGGCTCACACTGCGTTGCTTTCCGTCATCCGATCTTTTGCGATGTCATCTATCGCGAACTCCTCGCCGTCGAGCTACGCGAGCTGCACGGACGAGTCGCGGCGGCGCTCGAAGAGGGCAGTGCAGCTGCCGAGCATGAGAGCGCCCTTGCCTACCATTGGAGCAAAGCTGGAGACGACGCAAAGGCCCTGCACTATAACATGCGTGCCGGCGATGCGGCCGTGAAACTGGCCGCGTATGAAGATGCGGCGCACTTCTACGACAGCGCGTTCGAGCGCACCGAGCCGCAAACGTTGCTGCACGCCGAGGTCGCGGAGAAGCGCGCCTATGCATGGTATGCAGCCGGAGTCCAAGAGCGAACCGATGAGCTCTTCGCCACGGCGCTCGCTGCCTATGAGCAACTCGGGCAACATCAAAAAG
The DNA here is from genome assembly GCA_030040695.1 of Vulcanimicrobiota bacterium. GTDB lineage: Bacteria > Vulcanimicrobiota > Vulcanimicrobiia > Vulcanimicrobiales > Vulcanimicrobiaceae > Tyrphobacter. The sequence continues at coordinate 2,729 of JASHTE010000143.1, forward strand.
TCGTCGGCATGCATCTCTTTCTTTCACGCCAGGCGTGGAATGACGTACAAACCCCGCGCGGGTATGCGTACGCCCTTCAAGCTGCCGAGCTGATCGGCCCGAACGACGACGCCCTGCGCGATTACGCTCTGACGATGGCGGCGTCGTATGCCGTACATCTCGGCAACCCGGACGAAGCCATCGCGCTCCTCGAGCACACAAAACCGACAAAGGATCCCGCCATAGCGGCGCGGCGTTTCGACACCATAGCGATCGCACGCTGCCGGCTCGGTGACGCGCCGGCCGTGCTCGAGACGATGCAGGCTGCGCAGCAGGCCGCCGATGCGAGCGGTGACCCCGACCTCGTCGTGCGGGTCTACAGCAACAGCGCCGATTTGCACGCCGTGTACGGAGACTCCGAGGCCGCCCTCGCATCTTGGCGGCGGGCCTTCACCGCCGCGCAAGAAGGCGGCTTCATCGGCCGGATGGCCTATGCGGCGCTTGGTTACGCTTGGGCGTGCATCGACGCCGGGGATCTAGAACGCGCGCGCCGGCTCTACGCAACGGCCATGGAAACGGGGGTGAAGAACGCAAGTGTTGTGTTGCTCGAGCAGTGCGTCGGTGCGCTGCTCGGGACGCTGCGGGCAGCATCCGGCACAGCGTCCCAAGCGCTTGACCTTGCGGTTCAGTCGCGAGAGACGCTGCGTATCGGTCAGGCAGGCAGCGCCCTCGCGCTCGCGGCCCTCTCCGAGCAGCGCAACGCCGACGCAGAAAGCATTCTCGAGAGGGCAGTCACTGCGTTAGAGGCTCCCGATTTTGCCGAGACTCTGCTGCTCCTCGGATCTCTCTATGGCGGTGCGGCAACGAGGAGTCGGGCGCGAGACCTCCTCGAGTCTCTCGCCCAACGGAACGCAAACGTTCTCGCCCGAGCGGCGTACGACACGGTGCTCGCCCATGAGCGCACCGGTACGATACGCGCAGCGACGCTGCGGGCCGCCGCTGAACGGTGGAGCGAGATGCGACGGCCGCAGCTCCACGCGCTCGTCCTTTCGCTTATCAACAGCGCGCCGGTGCCATCCCGCCGCGTGCGCGCCGTCGGACTTCTCACCAGACGCGAAGTCGAGATCGCGAGGCTCGTCGCCGACGGGCTCTCGAATCGGACGATTTCGGATCGTCTCGGCATCAGCGAGCGCACGGTGGAGCACCACGTCGCTTCGGTACTCGCGCAACTCGGAATCCGCTCGCGCTGGCTTATTACGCCGCAGTTACTCGAACCGCACGCATGACCCTCGCCCGAGCATGTGGCCTCGCCGCTCTGGTGGCGCTTGCAGGGTGCGCCCGCCAACACGCTCTCCATGGCGGAACGTTTATCATCGTGCAGCAGCGTGAACCGCGTGCACTGAATCCCGAGCTAGAGAACGGCGTCAACTCGCAGGAGTGGGGCGCTCTGCTCTTCTCCTATCTCGTGACCTGGAACAACAAGGGGCAGATGATCGGCGACGTCGCCACGGTCGTGCCCAGTGACGCAAACGGAGGCGTTAGCAGGGACGGCCTCACGATTACCTACCACCTAAGGCACGACGTCCGTTTTGCCGACGGCGCGCCACTCACCGCAGCGGACTGCGTCTATACGATCCAAGCAGTTCTCAATCCGCGTAATAACATCCAGTCGCGATACGGATATGATCGCATCATAACCGCACGTGCCACCGACCCCTTCACCCTCGTGCTGCGTTTGCGCGAGCCGTTTGCCCCGATCGTTTCGATCGTACTCGCCTCGGAAGACTTTCCGATTCTACCGCGTCACGCGCTTGCGCGATACGCGGATTTCAACCAAATCCCATTCGACTCGATGCCAACGGGGTCGGGGCCGTACATCGCGCGGCGTTGGGTGCGCGGTGACCGCGTCGAGCTTGCCGCCAACCCGCGCTACTTTCGGGGAAGGCCAAGGATCGATCGCCTCGTCATTCGTTTCGTTCCGAACGCTAACACGGCTATCGACGAGCTGAGCACGGGTGAGGCGAACGCATTTTTCGACGACCTGGACACGAACGACTATCCGGCGCTGCGCGCCGTGGCCGGCGTGCGCACCATACTGACGCCGCTCAACGAGGTGGGCGCCCTCATCTTCAATGCGCAGGAGGGAGCGACAAGGGACGATCGTGTCCGTCAGGCACTGGCGCAAGCCATCGACATGCGGCGGCTCGTAGGGTTCGCCTACCGCGGCTCGCAGCAGGCGCACGATACGGGACGCGGTCTCTTCCAGTGGGCGTACGACCCGAGGGCATATCCGGACGTACCTTATGCGCCTGCCCGAGCGAAGCAGTTGCTCGACGAGGCTGGATGGAGGATGGGAGCCGACGGATTGCGTCACAAAGGGGGCGAGACGCTCGACCTGCAGCTCGCCATCCAAGCAGCGATTCTCGGCGACGAGGCGCTTGCCGCGGCAATCAAACAGCAAGAGCTTGCAGTGGGTGCGGACGTCACGCTCAAGGCGTACGACGTCAACACCTTCATTGCCCCACCGGAGGAAGGCGGCCCAATCTACGCGGGCCGCTTCCAGATGGCACTCTATCCTTTCGAAAACGGCAACGATCCGGACCCGACCGACCAGTTCGCCTGTTCGCGCGTTCCGCCGAATGGGTACAACAAGTCGCGTTTCTGTGAGCCTGCACTCGATGCCCTGATGGCAACCGCGTTGCGCACCTATGACGCCGCGCAGAGGCGCGCTCTCTACATCCGCGTTCAACGTATTCTCGCGCGGCAATTGCCGATCGAAATCATCTTTCAGACGCGCGAGATCGACGCGTTCGACGAGCGCCTTCATGGGGAGAGCGTCTCGCCCAACGGACCGTTCTGGAACGTCTGGGCGTGGCGACTCGAGCCGCAATAGACGCAGGCGCTTGACGCGGGACCGCGGCTGTGGTACCCTCCATCGAAATGTCCCGCTTCACGTTCACGATGTGCCCCATGTGCTGTATGCCGATGATGCATGCGCCGAGGGCCGTCGTGCGAAGCGAGACGTAAACGTAGAACACAAGTAACGCTTTCAAGGACGCCCCTCGCCGATGCGAGGGGCGTCCTGCTT
>JASHTE010000144.1 GCA_030040695.1 Vulcanimicrobiota bacterium
GGTCGCCGACTCCGTCTGCCGCCTCGCGGATGGAAATCCGTTTTTCGCGGAGGAGATCCTCAAGAACGCCCTCGATGCCTCTGCGCGCGGAGCGAGCGAGCTTCCGCTCTCGGTCACCCAAGCCGTGGTAGAGCGAGCGGCCGGGCTCGCTGAGAGCGACCGCTACATCCTCGATTGCGCCTCGCTCCTCGATCGAGACTTTACACCGGGCTTTCTCGCTCGCGTCGCAGAGCGCACCGAGCAGGAAGTGCTCACCGCCATCAAGCGCGCGATTGGACTACAGCTCCTCGTTGAGGACGCACGCGCCGACGTTCGCTACGCCTTTCGCCACGCAATCACTCGCGAGGTTCTTCGGGGCGAACTTCTCGCTGCCGAACAGCGAGCGCTCCACGCGAAGATCGCGCAGATTGTCGAGACCTCCTCGCAATCCCGCGAACGCGATGCCGATCTGGCCTACCACTATTACGAGGCGCGAAACGTCGAGAAAGCCTCTCGGTACAACGCCCTGGCCGCCGACGCTGCGGCGCAACTCGGCGCCTACGACGATGCGGCGCGTTGCTACGAGCGCGCGCTCGAAGGAATCCAGGGGTCCGAACAACGCGCCCCAGTCTACGAACGGCTGGCACACACGCTCTACCAGCGCGGCTGGGCGAAGCGCGCGAGAGCCGCATACGAAGAGGCGATACGACTCTTCGAAGCGGTGGACGACGTCGTGAGCGCCACGCGCGTACGCATCGCCTTTGCGCGTGACTCCTATGCCCTGGGCGAGAGCGCCACGACGTTCGAACAACTGCGGCGCGCGCTCGAGACCTGCGAGGCGCACATACGCGGTGGGCCGTTACACTTTACCGTCCTCGCGACACTCGGCGGCATGTCGGCGCTCGTAGGGCGGGTCGACGAGGCGTTCGACTATCTCGATCGCGCCGAGCGACTCACCGGCGAGCGCGAGCGTGAGAGCGAGGAAGCATTCTTCGGCTGGCGCTGCGTGGCGCAGGGTATGCGCGGCAAGGTTCGAGAGAGCGAACTCGACTGTGCGCGAGCGGTGGAGATCGCGCGAAATGAGTGCGATGAGCTCGGCGCATGCCGTTGGCTCGGAAACTTCGGCGACCTCATGCGCGACAGCGGCGAGCGAAATCTCTCGCTTGCGGCGTTCGATGAGGCGCTGAAGGGCTTTCGCGCGAGCCCAGCCGGTGGCGCCTTGTACGGCTGGCTGCTGCTACAGTACGCGGAGTCGGCCTTCTATTTCGGGGAGCTGCGCGCGGCACGATCGGCGCTCGGCGACCTGCCGCTGCTTCCATCGACCATTTCCTTCAACGTGTTGCTGACGGCGACGGCCTTACCGCTCGGAATCGCCCTCGAGGACTGGGAGCTCGTAGAGCGCTATGCAGACCTCGACCTGCTCGAGTCTGTGTTTACGCTAGACCCTCAGCGGCATGAGTTCTACGCCTCGCTCGCCGGGCGTCTCGGCAGTGCATTTGCACGCTTGATGGAGCACCGCGGCGACACTGGCGCTGCGCGTCGCATTCTGGCGCGATCGCTCGATGCGATCTCACGGATGGCGCTGGTACCGGTGAACGACCCTTGGATCTTCGTGCAGGCGGCCGGCATTGGCGACGTTGCGATCACGGCACAGGCGCAAGAGCTCTTCGCGCGTGTCGCGGCTTCGTCTGTGCGCGGGGATATCGGCGCGCACGTCTGCCTTCTCAAGGCGCTGCGCCGAGGGCCGAAGGACGGCGCGGAGGGTCGCGAAGCTTTCGCGCTCGAAGCGTCCGCGCTCTTTGCGGAGCGCTCGGTAAAACCGCGTCAAGCGTTCGCGCTCGAGATGGCGGGGAAACGCCGTGAGGCGCTCGACCTCTATCTCGAGATCGGCGACGTCCACGAGGCGCACCGGCTAGAACGCGCTCTCACACCGGTGAATCGCCGCGGCCGCCCGAAGACCGCGCTCACTGCGCGCGAGCAAGACGTGGCAAAGCTCCTGGCGGAGGGAAAATCGAATCGCACGATCGCCGACACGCTCGTTGTCGGCGAGCGCACCGTCGAAACGCACGTTGCTTCGATCCTAGCAAAGCTCGGAGCGCGCAGCCGCGCCGAGGCCGCCACGCTTCTTAGTGCGCGAACGCCGCCCGAATCGATTCCTTGATCGAGCCCGTCGTGCGAGCGACCGCCGTCGGCTCGTAGCCACAGTGCGCCATGCAGTTCTCGCACTTGTCGTTGCGTCCGCGGCCGAACTGTGACCAGTCGGTTTCCTCGAGCAGCTCCTTGTACGTCTTCGCGTACGGCGCGTCGCTCATGAGATAGCACGGGCGCTGCCAGCCGAAGACCGTGTAGCAAGGAATGCCCCACGGCGTGCACTCGAAGTCGACCTTCCCTTCGAGAAAGTCGAGGTACACCGGGCTATGGTTCAGGCGCCACTTCTTGCGTTTCCCGCCGGAAAATGCTTCGCGAAAGATACTCCGCGTCCGCTCGACGCCGAGGAAGTGCTCTTGATCGGGCGCTTTCTCGTACGCATAGGCGGGTGAGATCTGCATCATGTCGACCTTGAGCTCGTCATTCAAATAATCGAGCACGCCGCGAATCGACGCCGCGTCATCTTGCGTGAAGAACGTCGTGTTCGTGAAGACGCGGAAGCCGCGCTCCTTCGCGACCTTGATCGCTTCGACCGCTTTGTCGAAGACGCCCTCACGGCAGACGGACTGGTCGTGCCGCTCGCGCAAGCCGTCCATGTGAATCATCCACACGAAGTGCGCGCTCGGCTTAAACTGATCGATTTTCTTCTTCAGCAGCAGCGCGTTCGTGCAGAGAATGACGAACTTCCCGCGCTCGACGAGCGCATCGACGATCTGCGGCATCTGCTCGTGCACGAGCGGTTCGCCGCCCGCAATCGAAACCATGGGCGCGCCGCACTCCTCGACGGCAGCGACGCACTCTTCCACGGAAAGCCGCTTGCGAAGAATGTCGTTGGGATGCTGAATCTTGCCGCAGCCGGCGCAGGCAAGATTACACTGCAGGAGTGGCTCAAGCTCCAGAACGATGGGGAATTTCTCGACTCCCCGCAGGCGCTTGCCCAAGATGTACTTTCCGACGGCGAGTTTTTGCTTCAGCGGCATGCTCATGGGCTCGTAGTTGCCCCTAAATCCCCTCGAACCCTCGCCCTTGCCTGACCTTGCAAGAGCGTAGCACATGTGCTACGCTCCCCTCGTGCAGCGCAAGATCAGCCAGCGGGAGCTCCGGAACAACAGCGGTGAGGTCATGCGCGCGCTCGAGGCGGGCGTCTCCTTTCTCGTCACACGCAACGGCGTGCCGGTGGGCGAGCTGACGCCCGTTCGCAAGCCGCGCGCGACGAGCAAAGAGGAAGTGCTGCGAGCGTTCCGGGGGCTCGAGCCTATCGACTTCAAGCGCTTCCGCGAGGATATCGATGCATTCATGGATCCCGGACCGCGTGAAGAATTTGAGTAAAGGACTCCTAGACACGTCGGCCATCATCGGGCTCGAATCTGCTCCCGAGATCGACATTCCTGATGAACCTTTCATCAGCGCGGTCACTCTGGCCGAGTTGGCAATCGGTCCGTATATCACGAGCGATGCCAGGGAGCGCTCGAAACGACAGCGCCGTCTGCAAGAGGTCGAGGCTCGATTCGACGCTCTTCCCTTCGATTCAACTGCGGCACGGGATTACGCTGCTCTGGTCGCGGCTTCGGTGGCTGCTGGACGAAAGGCGCATCGTCGCCGTGTACTCGACTTCATGATCGCGGCAACGGCGCGCGCGGCGCGCTTACCACTCTATACGCGCAATCCATCAGACTTCGAAGGCTTGGAAGATCTCGTCGAAATTGTGACGGTTCACTGAGATACTGGGCTTTCGTCAGCTACAGCCATCACGACGAGGCTGCAGCGTCTGCGCTCCATCGCGCGCTCGAAACATATCGCTTGCCGCGAGCGGACGTCGGAAAGGAGACGGCGGCGGGAAGCGTGCCGCCCCGTCTCTACCCCTGTTTTCGAGACCGCGATGAGCTCGCCGGCGCGCCCAGCTTAGGGCCGGAGATTCAGCAGGCGCTTTCGGAGTCGCGTGCGCTCGTCGTCGTCTGCTCGCCGAGCGCGAAGTCATCGAGGTGGGTGAACGAGGAGATTCGCTACTTCCGCTCGCTCGGACAGGGCGAGAGAGTTTTCGCATATCTCGTCGAGGGCGAGCCTGCCGACGCTTTTCCGCCGGCGCTTCTCGAGGGCTCCGACGAACCGCTCGCGGCGGATGCTCGCCCGAGCGGCGATGGAAGGCGCGCAGCGCTTCTGAAGGTCGTTGCGGGGATCACGGGCATCCCGTATGTAGACCTGACACAGCGCGATGCCGTGCGACGCAAACGCGAGCGCAACCTGCGCCTTGCGATCTCCGCGAGCGTCGCCGCGCTCGCATTTCTGCTCTATTTTCTCCTCGCGGACGCGGGCGCGCCCGTTCCGCTCGGTAACACGACTCGTACGCTCATCGATCACTACGGGCTCTCGATCCTCCGCCCGGTACCGTCGGATGCTCAGCTGCAAGCCTCCGCCTACGCCCTGCGCACCCAAATCCTCGCGAGCAACTTCACCTACTTGCAACAGAATTGGAAGAGCTCGTTCTTGCCCGGCCCGCATAACTCGTTCGACACGTGGAGCACAGCGCAATACACCGCCGCTGATTTCCGCTCGCGCAGCGGCACGATAGCGCAGGCAAACACCTATCTCGGCTATCTGGGCACGGCCTTCGAGCCCGGTATGTTCCATCGCAACATTCGCGGCGAGGCGTACGGATGGTACGGCTACTCGGATCCCGCGCCCTGGCCTGAAGCGGCACTCTGGGTAGGCGTTGCCATCCTCGACGGG
>JASHTE010000145.1 GCA_030040695.1 Vulcanimicrobiota bacterium
ATGCTCGAGCTCTACGATTATCGCTCCCGGACCTCGTACGAGGACGCGGCGAGCGGCTACGGTTCGCTGCCGAATCCGCCGGACCTGAGCTCGTATACCGGATTGACCTTCAGCGCGGATGGCCGCTATCTCATCGCGACGTACGACGACTCGGATGGCGACAATCGGCTTGCGATCTATTCGGTCGACCCGAGTGCGTGGGCGCGTGCAGCCTGCCTCATGGCGGGGCGCTCGCTGACAGCGCAAGAGTTCCGCGTGCTTGCAGGCGACATCCCGTACCACGACGGCTGCGTCCCGTTCAAGAACCAGATGTATCGCTGGTAGCCGGTTCGAGCGGCACCTCCGCGCTCTCGCGCAGCGAGCCTGAGTCGAGAAATCCCTCGAAGTCCCCTATCGAGACGCAACGCCGTGCAGCGGCTTCGCCGACCTGCTCTAGTGCATCGAGGTGGTCGACGCTGTCCAGAGGCTGCACGATCTTCGGGTCGATATCGGGGAGCCCGATATCGTCAAGGCCTGCGCGAGAGAGCTCGACATTGTATCTCGCGTAACGGAAAAGCTTCCTGTCGAGCGGCGCGGCGTTGTCGATGAGGCCGCCGATCTCGGAGTCGATCTCGGGAGGATGAGAGCCGCCGGACGCCTTGCCGAAGACGCGGCAGAGGATGTCCTGTTCCACGGTGGCGGCGCGCATGAGCGCTGCAGGCGTTGACTGCGCGTTGTAGAGCAAGTTCATTTCGTCGGCCCTCAAGTTGAGATTGGCGCTCTCACACAAACCGGTCCCAGCGGAGACGAGTAAGAGCTCACGCACGCCGGCGGGCCAGTGCAGGTTGTACGTCGGGAGCGTCGCCATCAGGAAGAGTTGGAAAGCGGGATTATTGTAGACCGTAATCCCGCCGTCCATGAACATGAACGGCTTCTTGACCCCGGGAACGTGAATCTCTTCGGGCGGGAAGAATACCGGTGCAGCGGTGCTCGCCCGAATGAGCTGCCAGAGCGGAAGGTCGAGATTGCTCGCCTGGTCCACCCCGCCGACCGTCTCGCGAAGGTTGTACTTCGCGCGAGGATTGTTCGATAACGGCCACGGCGAGTCGGTTGTCGCGTTCCGCGTAACGATCATGAGTAGCGTGCGGAGCTTCTCAGTAGCGAGCGTCGTCAGCGGGCGGTCGGAGGCCTCGCCGGGCAACGGATCGCCGAGAACCTGTTTGATCTCACGCTCCAACGGGCGCGGGTCGTACATCGCCTTGTAGAGTTGGACGCCGATGCCCCCGATGATGATCGCGGGCCAGCCTTTGATTCGGCGCGCGACCCGCTGAAAAGAGTTCGGGTCGAACATCGTGTGTCCGCCGAGCTCGTAGAAGCGGCGAATGCTTTGCGCCGAGTAACCGAGCGAGACCAATGTTGCGATGATCGCGCCCGTACTCGTCCCGCCGACATAGTCGAAATACTGCGAGAGTACGAGGTCCGGCCGGCCGAAGTGCTCGCGCAGCAACTCCTCGACGCGCGCGATGAACCCGATGGCGATCAGGCCACGAATGCCTCCGCCGTCGATCGAGAGAAGCTTCTTCGGTCCGGAAGCATCGATGATCGGATCCAAATGACTCATACGACCACCACCTTCATCGGACGATCGCGTCGCATGATGAGCCAGTCAGCGTGCTCGACGAGCGCCGCGCGTCCGAGTTCGTAGATGATCTCTTGCGGGTTTCCAGGTGCACCTCGCGCGATGGCATTCAACTCTCGCCGCGCGCGATCGAAGACGCGGAACATGCGTTCGTAGCGCTTCGCGTTTCCCGTAAGGTTCTGCTTCTCTGCGTGGTGTTCGAAAACCGCACCGAGCATCGCTGCCATTGCGAGCGGTACGGTGAGAAGCTCTTGTAGCGTGAGGAAGGCCCCGTGCGGAGCGAATCCGCGCGGACAGAACGGATCGAAGAGGGCACACGGAAAGAGGGCGCCGAGTGCAATCGCCGACCCGACCAGACATGCGACGCCGACACCGATGCAGACGACCGTGATCACATCGAGAGAGCGCTGCGTCCGCTCGAGCCGCCTGCGAGCGCGGTAGTAATACCGCCATTGCGAGCGGACCCAGTCTCGACAGACGGGGTGGTCGTGCGATGCATTGTCGTGCGCTCGGTCCTCGCAAAACAAGAGGTAGAAGAATCGCAGCGCCATGCGAATCCACTGGAGCTCACCCTCTTGCATCCGCAGGTATGCGTTGTCCACGAGCTTGTGCCGCAACCCGGCACAATACCACGCGCTCTGCACGCGCAAGCCTTCGGCGATCGCGCGGTAGTCTTGGTACCGGTTCTCGTAGTCGTGCTTGCGCGCGACTCGGTACGCTACGAACGCAGCCGCGAGCCCGACGACCTTTGCCAGCGAGGGGATATGCCCGATGATCTGGACCGTAGCGGCGAGAAAGGCGAAGAAGAGGAGCGCGAGCTGGAAGCGGTTCGTCTGTCGCTGTAGACGATTAGCGGTGGCGTCGGTCCGGTCCATGAGCGCCTGCAGACCGGGCTCCGGCGCTGGAGCGGGAGTCTCGGCGAGGTCGACGTTGTAAGAGTCCATACGAACGAGCATCGCATGGAAGCTCTGCTCGACGCTCTCCTCTCCGGTAAAGTGCTTCGGGTAGAGGCGTTTCGTGGCGTACGGATTCGCAGGCGGCACTGCGCTCGTGCGTGGCGTGGTGATGATCTCGACCGGCCCGAGGTCGGGAAGGTAGGGAATGCTTTCGACGTCCAAGTCTTGCGCGCGGCCGGTGAGCCGCATGTCGACGACATCGGCGGTACCGCCGGCGCCGCGCGAGCCGGAACCGTCCCAGAAAGCGACGAGAAGATGGCTATATTGCGCGATGAAGCGCCCGGTAGCGACGTAGCCGTTCTTCCGTGTGCGCGAAGTGATGACGACGCGTGAGACGGAATCCAATAGCCTGCGAAAACGCGCGAGCTCGGCCGGAGAGAAGTCATTTTCGTACTCCGCGACCGGCATCGGCAAGCACGCGATGACGGGGATGTTACGCGCCAACGCCTCTTCGGCAGCGAGAGCATCGGCGCCGGCGGCAAGGCCCGAGAGGACGAGGAGCGGTGCGTGCGGACACGTTGTAGCGAGCCCTTCCAGTACTCTGCCGAAGGCCGCCCGTAGTGGCGCTTCGTCGTCCGCCGCGATGTCGCGATGACCCGTAACGCCGACGACGAGCGAAAGACGGTCGAGCGGAATCGGTCGCATACGTACGGCAGGACGCTTGCCCGATGTGCGTAAAAGCTCCTGCGCATGCGCGGCGCAGTTCTGTTAGCGGCGATCGTCGCCTCGAGCATGAGCTACATCGACAGCACCGCACTCATCGTTGCGCTGCCGGTGATCAAGGCGAACCTTCCCGCAACCGACGCGCAAGCGCAGTGGGTGATCCAGGGATATCTGCTCTTCCTCTCGGCCCTGATCCTCATCGGCGGGGCGCTCGGCGACCGGTACGGACGACGGCGGCTCTTCGCGCTGGGAACGTGGATATTCACGCTGTCCTCGATCGCCTGCGCCCTGACACAGGACGCGGCGATGCTTATCGGCGCGCGGTGCGTTCAGGGAATCGGAGCGGCATTCATGATTCCCGAAAGCCTCGCGCTCATCACCGTTGCGTACGGGCCACGCGAGCGCGGGCGCGCTATCGGCATATGGGCCGCAGCATCGGCGGTGATGATGGCCGCAGGACCGTTGCTCGGCGGATGGTTGACGCAAGATCTGTCGTGGCGCTGGGTCTTCGGGATCAACGTTCCTCTTGCCGTCGTCGTCTTGCTCCTCGCGTACCTGCGCGTTCCCGAGAGCCGCGAAGAAGGCGTTGCGGGGAAGCCCGACATCCTCGGCAGCGCCTGCATTACCCTCGCGCTCGGCCTCATCATTCTTGCGCTGACGGACATGCAGCACCGCATCGGGGATGTCAGGTCACTCACGTTGTTGGCGTGCGGGCTGATCCTGCTCGCTTGTTTCGTTTTCGTCGAACGCCGCGCTTCGGACCCCGTCGTTCCGCTCCGGATCTTCCTCACACGAGCGTACTCGACGGCGAGCTTGTATACGTTTCTTCTCTATGCGGCGCTCGGGGGTGCGTTGTTCTTCGTGCCGTTCGAACTGCAGAATATCATGGGGTACACGCCCTTGGATGCGGGAAGGACGCTTCTGCCGACGATCGTGCTCGTTGCGGTGTGCTCGCCGTTCTTCGGTTCACTTACGGGACGTATCGGCTCCCGCGTTCCGATGCTCGCCGGCGCAGCCGTGGCGGCGGTCGGCTTCGCCCTCTTCGCGCGGCTCGGCGTCGGCGCTCCCTACGCAGCTGCGGTTCTTCCGCCGACGCTCGTGCTCGGCATGGGCCTCGCCATAGCGGTCGCGCCGCTTACGACCGCGGTGATGGGTGCCGCCGATCCCGACGACGTTGGCGCCGCGTCGGGCATCAACAATGCGATCTCTCGTGTCGGAAATCTCGTTGCCGTCGCCATCTTCGGCATCGTCATCGCGATGGCGGGCGGCGGTGCGCTGCCGACAGCGGCGCATCCGCAAGGCTTCGTCCACGCGATGTTTACCGCTGCAGTGCTCGCGCTGTTTGCGGCAATCGCCGCCGCGTTCTTACCGCGGCGTGAATTCGTACAGTGAGGAACCGAGATTCGCACCGCCGACGGGACGGAAGTGCGGGTTGTCGAGCGGCCGTGCGGCGTTCGCAAGGACGTACACCGGCTCTTGCTTCGACCAAGCGGGATATCGAGCGGCGAGTGCAAGCGGATGCGACGCAAGAATCGTTCGTCCGGCGAGCGATCCGTCCGCGTACGCGGCATACGCGAGCGTTGTCGCCTCGCTCCACGGCGCGACGATGATTGCTCGCCGTGGAACCGACTGCGCCACCCAGGTGATGAGCGGGCGGTCCGTCGCAGTGCGCTGAACGGCGGCGAGGCTGCTGTTGGCTACGAGCAAGTAGATCGCGTTTCCGAGCAGCACGAGCGCCCAGACGATTCGGCGCGGATCGATCGTCCAGTTGAACTCGACGGTGATCGCGCCCGCAAAGAGTGCAGCAATCCAGAGGAGGAGCATCACGTAACGCGCGGGATCGCCCTCGGCCGGTGCGAGTGCGAGTGCCGTGAAGGCGACCGAGAGCGCGGCGATGAGCAGCATAACGCAGATGGCGCTGCGCCGCTGTAGCAAGAGGATGACCCCGAGGGCAAGCACGACGACGAAGACGATGCCGTACGCGCCATGGATCGTCGCGTATGCCGACTCAAGATAGCCGAGCCAGTGGCGCGGATCGATGATGCTACGCCAGAGCGGCGTTGCGCCGAACGATGTTCCCGCAACCTCCGTAAGGAAACCGTGCCGCGTGCTCGGCGCGTTCACATCCCAGTAAACGCGGGCTGCGGGC
>JASHTE010000146.1 GCA_030040695.1 Vulcanimicrobiota bacterium
AAGTCGCCGTTGAGGAACGTCCAGCGGTCGGGCTCCGCCGTGACCGGGATGAAGTAGATGCGGTCGAAGGTGAGAAAGTCGGAGACCGCCGCGCCGGAGAGCGTCGCCGATTTCGTCCGCAGCGTCACGTTGCCGGCAATGAGAAAACGGTTCAGCTTCAGGTCCATCGAGAAGACGTCGCCATGGATCTCCATGCCGTTGCTCGTGCGCACGACGACGTTGCCTTCGGCCTGTATGACGAACCGATCGTAGTAAAACTCGATGCGGTCGGCGTGGAGGCGAACTACCGTCATGGCGGCTTCCGCCTGAGCGCACGTGAAGCAGATGATCGCTGCAATGGCGGCGATCATGAGGCCACCTCGCGTGCTATGCCTCATCGACTGCCTCATCGACGGCTACTGTAAGCCTTCCTGCACTCTCTGCGCAAGATAGGCGCGAATGCCCTCGCGCCACTCGGGCAAGGTGACGCCGAGCGAGCCGAGCCTCGTGCTCTCGAGCGCCGAGTACGACGGCCGCGGCGCGATGCGCGCTCGAGGCGGACCTGGACGCGGCGCCGCCGCGATGCCGCTCTGCCGCATCGCCTCGGCTGCGAACTCGAGCCACGTTACGGGGCCGCGATTGACGGCGTGGTAGAGCCCGTACCGATTGCTCGCGACGAGCGTTTGCAGCGCCGCCGCGAGGTGGCCGACGAACGTGGGTGAAGCGACGACGCCGTCCTCGATGACGATCTCTTCACCGCGTCGTGCGCTTTCGAGAATTCGATCGACGAAGGAGGGCTTCGCCGGACGCTCGGCGCGGCCGTAGAGCCCGCAGGTTCGCACGACGTAGGTTCGTGGATTGGCGGCGGTGGCGAGCACTTCACCTGCGAGCTTCGAAGCGCCGTAGGCCGAGAGGGGATTCACCGTATCCTCCTCGGCGTACGGGCGTCGCAGCGCACCGTCGAAGACGTAGTCCGTGCTGAAGGTCATGAGCGCGGCGTCGTGGCGCGCACACGTACGGGCGAGATCGTAGACGGCGTACGCGTTGACCGCAAAGGCGCGCTCGGGTTCCTGCTCGCAGCGATCGACGTCGTGAAAGGACGCGCAGTTGATGACGAGCGCGGCGCTCGTCGAGCGTAACGCGGCGTCGATCTTTTCGTGACTTTCGACATCCAGCTCGCTTCGCGGCGGGGCGACGATCTCGACGCCGCTCCAACATCGCCGGATCGCCGTGCCGAGTTGGCCGTATCCGCCGATGAGGAGCGTCTTCAAAGCACGCTGTTCAGGCAGTCTCTTTGCGGGCTTCGAGGCGCTTCAGCGGACGCCACCACGCCTCGTTGGACTTGTACCACTCTACGGTTTCGAGGAGCCCGTCGTCGAACGGCACGCGCGGCTCCCAGCCGAGCGCCTGCGCCTTCGCGCCGTTCATCGCGTATCGGCGATCGTGGTTCATGCGATCGGTAACGTGCTGCACGTGCGTGCGCATCGAGCGCCCGCACGCCGCGACGAGCTTGCGCGTAATGTCGAGGTTCGTGCGGTAGTTGTTGCCGCTCAGGTTGTACGTGTTGCCGGGCTCACCGTGCTCGAGGATGTGCAGCACGCCGCGCGCGTGATCGTCGGCGTGCAGCCAATCGCGCACCTGCAGGCCGTCGCCGTAAACGGGCACGGGCCGGTTTTCGATGAGGTTGGTCACGAAGAGCGGGATGAGCTTCTCCGGATACTGGTACGGTCCGTAGGTGTTGCTTCCGCGTGTGACGAGCACCGGGAGGCCGTGCTTCTCTCCGAAGACGAGCGCGAGCTGCCCCCCTTCGGCTTTGCTCCGGCTGTACGGATTGCTCGGGTTCAACGGACTCTCTTCGGTGAAGAACTCGCCCGCGGGTGCGGTGCCGTAGACCTCGTCGGTCGAAACCTGTAAGAACCTTCCGACTCCTGCCGCGTGCGCCGCCTCGAGCAACACCTTCACGCCGAGCACGTTCGAATGGTAGAACGGTGCGGCGTCGAGGAGGGATCGATCGACGTGCGTCTCCGCGGCAAAGTTCACGATCGCGTCGACGCCGCTGCCGATCGCCTTGCGCACGTCTGCGGCATCGGCGATGTCTCCGTGAACGAAGTGATAGCGCTCGCAGTGCTCGACATCCCGAAGGTTCGCAATATTACCGCAATAGGAAACCGCATCGAGGTTCACCAGCTCAACGTTTGGGCGCTCCGCGAGCACGAGGCGCGCGAAGTGGGAGCCGATGAATCCTAATGCCCCCGTGACGAGCCAGCGTTCAGTAAGCAAGCTGGCGGGGCTCTTCGTGGGCACCGGGCCCGGCGTCCTCTCTGTATGAGTTAGGGGCTGCTAGCCCCCACTCGCTGCGAACGCTTGGGCGGCGGTAAGCGAGGGTTTGGCTGCGAGACTGGCGGTGTAAAGGCCGAAGTCGCCGGTGCTGCCGTCAGGCTGCGGCGTTCCATCCGTCAAGCAGTACCATACGAAGGGGATTTGCAGCTCGCCGCACGCCACCGCAAGGCTCGTCAAATCTTGTGCCTGCTGCGTATCCGACGTCTCGGACGAGTCGACGCCGTATTCGGTGGCGATGAATGGCAAGTTCGTGAGTTTGCGCAGCTGAGCGATGTTCGGCGGCAGCGACTCGGCAGTTTGCCCGTACGGGTGGAGGCCGACCATCGTCACCGCCGGGGGAAGATCCGAGAGAAATCCTTCGTAAAATGTGATGTCGATCCCGGACAAGCCGGCGGAGATGACCTCAGCGGCGTTCGGCGAGACCGCCGGAGCGAGCGCGGCAAGATACGCAGCATACGCGCTCACATCCGGCGCCGGAGGCCAAAAGTACGCTTCGTCCGGCTCGTTGCCGATCTCCCACCAGCAACCGGGATACCGCGCCGCCATCGTTTGGTGGAACGCCGCACAGATCGATAACTGGTCGCTCGTCGTCGGCGCATCGGAAAAGTAGAGCGGATTTGTGACGGCGCTGATCAGGAGAAACTTCACGCCGGCGGCTTGCAGCGGCGGGATGACGCTGTCGTAGTACGACCAGTCGTACACGCCTTCTGTGGTTTCGATGTCGTTCCAGGCTACGGGCATGCGGGCAAACGTCACGTCGGCTGCGGTGACGAGGCTCAGATTAGCGTTCTCGTAGATCTCGTACGTGAGGTTGACGCCTAATTGGTGGAACGACGGCGTCTGCGACGTCGGCGCAAGCGTGCTCTGCGCGGACGGCACGACCGATGAACCACCACCCCCACCACCACCGCATGCGACGAGCGCGGCCGTCGAGCCGAGTGATGCGAGAAACAAACTCCGCTTCACGCATACAATAATCGTCTCGATGCGCGCGCATAAAACGCGTGGTTACAAGCAATTTACAGTCCGTTTACGATGTCGGACAGCGGCGGATTTCGCGCGTCTTTTTCGCTCAGAATCGGGTCGTCGCCATCGAGCGGCCAAGCAATCGCAATGTCGGGATCATTCCAAGCAACACCAAACTCTTGTTGCGGATCGTACGTCATCGTCTGCATGTAGAGAAAGACGACGTCGTCGGTGAGCGCGAGGAAACCATGCAAGAATCCGCTCGGCACGTAGAGCTGGGCGCCGTCCGCTGCGCCGAGCGTCGTGCCGTACCACTGAAGATACGTCGGGCTCTCGCGCCGCAGGTCGACGATCACGTCGTACGCTTCGCCGGCGAGCACCTGGACGAGCTTCGCCATCCCCGGTGAACCGTGGAGGCCCCGCAGCACGCCGCGCTTTGAACGGGAGAGATTCGCTTGCGTGAACTCGTTCGCAATGCCGATACCGCGATAGCGCGGCATCGAGAAGAGCTCCATGAACGAACCGCGCGCGTCTTCAAAGACCCTTGGCCGGATCAAGAGACTGCCCTCGAGCGGCAGCCGTTCCACGTGCATTGCTCTACAATAGCTTGAGAGGCCGGGGTGGGTCTAGGGCACTACGGAATGGGGGTGCTTAGCCCCTAATTTAAATGGTGACCGGAAGGAAGCGAGCCCTTTTGAGATAGAATAGGCGCCGAACGGTTGGCACAGCCTTCCAAGCGGCAGCTTATGGCCGCGCGGTATGGCTGTCTCTCCGGGAAACGACGCGTATCGCTTCAGAAGGTCGAGGTTTTTTCTTCGGATGAAAGGTGTGATTCTCGCAGGGGGCCTCGGCACGCGTTTACGGCCGCTCACCAAGATTGCGAATAAGCATCTCTTGCCGGTCTACGACCGGCCGATGATCTACTTCCCGATCGAAACCCTCTGCCGGGCGGGCATCCGAGACATCATGATCGTCACCGGCGGGAACTCGGCCGGCGACTTCCTGCGCCTGCTCGGGAACGGACGGCAGTTCGGTCTCGACGACATCGCCTACACCTATCAGGAGGGCGAGGGGGGCATTGCCGAGGCTCTCGGCCTCTGCGAGCACTTTGCCGACGGCGATCGCATCGTCGTCATGCTCGGCGACAACATCTTGGAAGACGACATCAGCCCCTACGTGCGCGCTTTCGAAGGGCAGCCTTCGGGTGCGCGCGTTCTCTTGAAGCAGGTTCACGATCCGGAGCGGTTCGGCGTCGCAGAGCTTTCCGAAGATCGAATCGTGCGTATCGTCGAGAAACCGGCGATCCCGAGAAGCAACTACGCGGTGATCGGCATCTACATGTACGACTGCCGCGTCTTCGACTTCATCAAGCAGCTCGAGCCCTCGCCGCGCGGAGAGCTCGAGATCACCGACGTCAACAACGCCTTCATCAGAGAGAACGCGCTCTACTACGACGTGGTCGACGGTTGGTGGAGCGATGCAGGCACGATCGAGGGCTTGCACCGTACGAGCCGGCTCGTCGCCGCGCGGCAGACGAAGATCTTCGACGTGCAGTGGGAGGCGCTCTCGAACGGGAAGCCGAGCCACGAGCTGCAGCCGGCAGAGTTACCCGAGAAGAAATAGCACCGCGCCTGTCATCCCGAGCGGAGGATGACAAGGGCTTCGCATCTTCGCTCCAAACACCGGTAGCGTGCCACGCCTCGCGCTCACGCTACTCTGGATGCTGTTGCTCAGCGCGCAAGCGAGCTTCGCGAGCGGCGCGCCGATGTACCCCGACGGTGTCTCGGAGCGCGACGTCGTTTCGGGGCTCTACCACGCCGACGCAGGCTGGTGCTGCTGGATCGGCAAGAGCGCGACGCTGGAACTACCCGTTCCCGCGGGCGCGAACGTCGTGGTCGTCACGTTCCTCATCCCGTCGTTTGCGACGGCTCGCGCCGGCACCGTACTTACCGCGTCGTTCGACGGCGTCGCCGTCCCGGCAGCGTGTTGCTTCCACGAGGGCGTCTACCAAGCAGCCTTCGACATTCCGACGGTCACCGCCAAGGATCGCCGCGTGACGCTACGCCTGACGCCGAGCACGCATTTCGTCCCCGCGCAACGTGGAATGAATAGCGATCGCCGGACGCTCTCCATCCTGCTGCGAAGCGTCGTCGTGGAGAATACGCTGACGGGCGCGCGCTACAGTGACGGCGTTCCGATGCTGAAGAGCGTGAGTGCGCTCGTCTTCGTCTGGTATCTCATCGTGGCGCTGACCGGACTCGTCACGCTCGTACTGAGCCTGCGACGTCCTGCCCTCGGATGGGTGATGCTCCTCGTCACGGCGCCGTTCGGGTTCGCCGGCGTGACGATGCTCTGCGTCGCCGCGGCGTTCCTCTGGCAGCGGCTGTCGCTGCGGCCGCTCCTCGACCGCCGCATGGTCGCGATGACGATCGCCTTCGCCGCGCTCGTCATCGTCATGCTCCTCTCGGCGCTCCACGCCGCGTATCGCGGCGCCGCGCTCAACGCAACGATGTACACCGCCGCCTACTTCCCGGCGTTCGTTATTGCGGCGTTCGCCTATCGCACCGATCCCGACCCGAAACTCTTGCGCAGCGTCCTTGCGTATCTGACGATCGTCGTCTCAGCGCTCGCGCTCGTGCAGGTGGCGTTCGGTTCGCCGGAGAGCCTGCTTCTCGACGGTCACACCCTGCGCCGGGTCGCGGGGCCGCTCGAAGGGCCGAATCAGCTCGGTGCGTTCTTGGGGCTCACGTTACCGCTCTTGCTCGCGCTCGTTCTGCGCAGCCGCGTTCGCAGTGAGGAGCTTGTCGCGTTTGCGATCGGTGCCGTCGCGCTCGTGCTCACGTTCTCACGCGCGGGGCTCGTCGCGTGCGTCTTGGCATGCGTCCTCGTGCTGCTTCTCCGGCTACCGCGGCCCGCGATCGTCCTTGGCGCCGTTGCGGCGCTCTGGTTGACAGTCGCGTTCGCCGTGATGGTCGACGCAATGCGAATACCGAACACCGAGGGCACAATGTCGCGGCTCTTCCCCGAGCGCATCACCGACCCGTACAACGGCGGGCTGGGAACGCGTGACGCGCTCTGGCACGGCGCACTGGCAATGTGGAGGGCGCATCGCCTGCTCGGCGTCGGCCCCGGTAACTACGAGCTCGAGGTCTCTCAGCTCGTTCCCGGCGTGCGAACGCACCCGAACAACTACTACCTGCAGGCGCTGGCGGAAGACGGCATCCTCGGCCTCCTCGCGTTCCTGCTGCTCATCGGAACGACGGTGCTCGTGCTCTACGGCAGGAGCGAGGCGTTGTGCATCGGTGTGCTCGCCATCGTCATCGCGTTCTCGTTCCACCAGCTCCTGGATGGCCTGCTCATCTATCCGAAGGTGGGCAACATGTACTGGATTCTCGTCGGCCTCGCCACGCTGTCATAGCGCCGCTCAAGCAGCCTTCGTGGCCCTCACGGTTATGATTAACTGGTAGTCAGGGTCGCAATAGTCCAGCTCTTCTGGACTCAGCTCCTCGACCGAAAGGCCATGTAAAAAGGCGATCGCGGTAAGGACGTTTCCATGCGCACGTACACGGACGTTTTCTGGTGGGAAAACCTCCTCGAAGAGCATACGCGCGGAGGTATCCGTGAAGCGCCAGCAGTCGGCGTCCCCAAGTTGTATCGCGATTCGATCGATTTGCGAGATGCCTGGTACGGTGCACAGTAACGTTCCGCCAGGCTTGAGGGCGTCTTCGAGCGCTCTTAGCGCAGCGCGGAGGTCGTAAACGAAGAGCAGCGTCTGCGTAAGGATGATGCAGTCGTAGAAACCACTGCGAAGCTCTCCGGGTCCATTGTTGAGATCCGCGATGACGGTAGCGAGCGGGTTATTCGGCGTCCGGTGCAACACATCCGAATGCGTGACTCGGTTGCCGCCGAAGTTGCGCGTATAGCTCGAATCCAGTGCCTCGAGAGTCGATCCCCGGATTAGGGTTTGGTGCTCGCCGAGGAACCGCTCGATGTAGTGGCGATCGATCGGTGTTCCTCGTCCGTAGCCGAAGTTTCGCTCGAACGGAGTGACGCGACGGAAGCTTCCCCACTGTAGCTGCTCTCTGTCGGATTCGCCGGGCATTAGGCCTCCTGGCGTTGGGGAGCGATGCCGGCGGCGGCCGCAGCACTCACGTCGCGAAACCAGACTCGCTCACCGCCGATCCGCCGCGCCGATGCGATCACGGCCGCTATATCGCTTGGAGCTATCTGGCTCTTGTAGACCTTCAGGAGCGCGAGCTTCTTTTCGATCCACCCGTCGTCGGGAAGGATGATGGCCTGCGAGCGCGGCGGCAGGCTTCGCAGTTCCCCGGCGAGGCGATCCTCACCGAAATACCCGGCATACGGCAAGTCTTCGTAGTATACGATCATGCCTTCGAACACCGACTCAGCGGCGAGCCGCACGATCCAATGGTCGGCGTGGCCGCCAACGGCGAGCGGAGAAAAGACGCAGCTCGGTCCACGGTCGCGCTTGATGCGCAGCATGACTTCGCGCGCGGCGTCGAGGATGGGGTCGCATGACGCGCGGTCTCGAGAAACGAGAATGCTTTCGAGCGACGGATACCCTCCACGCAACAACGGTTCCGGCAGGTCGTAATGATTTACGGCAACACCCACTTCCTCCGCAAAACGGTGGTCTTCCGCGAGGCGGAGGGCTGTAATGCCGTCGACGTCGGTCTCAGGGAGCTCCCCGAACGGGCAGTACACGCTACGCGTGAATACCGTGTGGATCTGGCATCGCTCGAGTGGAAGTTTGGCGGCTGCGAGGCTTCCCCCGAGGGAGTAGGCGATGTCGTCACAGTGCGGGGAAAGCAAGACGATGCTTCCGGTCGATCCCATCAGAGGGCGATGCCGATGACCGACCAGTAGACGTCGCCGACTTTGGGATAGATGAGCAAGCCGTCGACAATTTGGTGGAACGAGAACGCAATGACGACTGCGAGCACACCGGTGCGCAACGCGTTCGGACGGGCATACAAGACAGAGACGGTTGCACCGACGAGCAGGAGGAACGTGAGCAGCCCGATCACGCCCTGCTCGGAGAGCACCTGCAGATAGTAGTTGTTTGCATGCGTGCGAACGCCCGGTGCGAAGGCCGAGACGCGAAGCTCGTAGTTTCCGGGGCCCACACCGAGAAGCATGTGCGAGCGATGCATCGCGATCGCAGCGTGCCAGAGCGCCGCGCGCGTCCCAAGCCCACCGTTGTACGCGTCGGTGCTCCGCGCGGGAAAGACCTTATTGAAGATGCCGTCGCCGTGTGCTGCGCTCTCAAACGCTGCAATGCCGACGGCGAACCAGATCACAGCCGCGGCCGCCAACACGACGCCGCGCGCGCGCAAGCGCAGAAGAAGAACGAGCGCGCAAGCGGCGAGGCACCCGACGAGCCCCGCGCGCGAGAACGTAAGCACGAGCGCGAGGGCGCCGAGCGCAAAGGCGGCAAGCTCCTCGGCCCGCGCGCGCTCGTCGATGACGAGCGAGAGCAAGAGTGGGAGCATGATGCCGAGGAACGCGCCGAGCTGGTTCGGCCCTTCAAGCGGTCCGGCAACGCGCATGAGCGTGTGGCCGAGGAGAAAGATGCTCTGCGAAGAGCCGTAGTGCAACTGTGGGATCGCGAGCACCGAGACGAGGATCGTCACGTACGCGAGCGTGCGGCGTAGCAGCGCTGGATCGGGATCGGTGCGATAGGCGAGCGCCGCGACTGCAAAGGTCAGCAGGTAGCCCACGGCCTTGAGCGTCTCCCGCATCGCTGCGCCGTGATAGAGCGCGTGAACGCTCGAGAGGACCATCGAGGTGATGAACAGGATGAAGGCGCCGGCGAGAATGAGGAAACGGCGGTCGCGCAGCGGTTGCAAACGCACGCGCTGCACGGCGAGCGCGAGAATCGCCGCGAGCAACACGACTTTCGGAAGCGTCAGCGTCGTGCCGGCAACGGGCACCGAAAGCGCGAACGGATCGGTTGCGATGAGAGCGATCCATGCGTACGCGACCCGGCGCCGGACGAGGACGAAGGTAACGATACCGCCCACGAGCAGGAGGGCGAGGAAGGCGAGGATCTCCGCGCGATCTTGAACCGGAGCGCCCGCGGAGGCCCCGTAGGTGATGCCGCTGATCGTGTCTTCCACCGCCACGCCGCGCAAGAGAATCGAGAGCGTGCGCCGGTCGTTGTTGATGTGGCGTAGCGCCGGAACGAAGTGGCTGCTCGGCGTGATGCGCATGATGACCGTATGATCGCGCGTGCTGCGGTGCGGCAACGCAAACGCGGCCTGATAGACGCCGATGCCGAAGCAGCAGACGCGCGGCGCCGCGACGCCGTCGAAGGAGGCGGCGATCGCGGTGCCGCCCCGCACCGCCGCCTGCGGTGGAACCTCGATCGTCACGACGACCGAGTCGGCGCCGGGAGGGACGTCGAGGCGCAACGCGCCCGAGGCGCCGATCCAGCAGCAGCCGCCCGGGTCGCCTCCGGGATAGATGCCCGAGATGATGCTCGCCGGTGCGACGCCGTCGGGCCAATAGAAGGCGGCGAGTAGAGAGAAAAGCGCGAGCGTTTTCAAACGCCGGAATATTCGAGCACGCTGCGGAAAGGACCCGGCACTTGATCGTCATTGCTCTCGTCGTCAGCTGGAACGGGTGGCGCGACACGCTCGATTGCGTTCAAAGTATCTTGGGTGCGCAGCGCCTTCCCGAGCACGTCCTCATTTGCGACAACGGCTCGATGGACGGCTCGGTGCAGGCCCTCGAGGCGTGGTTTTCGGAGAAGGGCTTCGCCTACACGTCCTTCCCCTCACCCGAAGCGTTGCTCGCCGGCGAGCCGCTGCGCACGCGGATCGGCATCGTCGAGATCGGTGAGAACCTCGGCTACGCCGGCGCCAACAACCTCGGCATGCGGTACGCGCTGGAGCGCTGCAACGCTGATTACGTCTGGATCCTCAACAACGACGTCGTCGTCGGCTCGCAGGCGTTGCGTAGGATGCTCGAGCTCGCGCAAGGCGACGACGCGATCGGCATCGTGGGCGCGAAGCTCTTGCGCTACGACGCGCCGGAGACGATCCAAGCGATGGGCGGCGGCTTCATCATCCCGGTGATCTGCCACGACACGCAGCTCGGGCACGGGCGCGCGAGCACGAGCTTCGATGATACGCCGATCCGGCTCGACCATCTCATCGGCGCGTGCCTCCTCGTGCGAAGCACTGCAATTCGCCGTGTCGGCTTCATCGACGAGTCGTACTTCCTCTATCGCGAGGAGACCGATTGGTGCATTCGTATGCGCCGTCACGGCTGGAAGCTCTACTGCTGCGCGGCCGCGGACGTGTGGCACAAACAGTCGCGTTCGTCGGGCTTCAGAAGCCAACTGCACGACTACTATGCGGTGCGCAACATGCTGCGCCTCGTGCGCAAGTTCTATCCAACGTATCTGCCGACCGCGTTCGCGTACTTCGCAACGAGAGCGCTCGTCCCGAAGCTCCTGCGCTTGGAGTTCGCGCGGATCGAAGCGGTGCTGCAAGCGTTGCGCGACTTTGCGCTCGGCATCGGCGGTCGCGCGAGCGCGCACACCGACGAGGTGCTATTCGACCAATACCTGGGCAGAGGCGAGAATCTCGTCGAAGGCGGGCGTGACGCCGGCGGGGGTAAAGCGGGCGGCGAGCCCAGGCGCTCCGGACGCGAAACGCGTCCACGCTGATTCGCTCTCGTAGAGGAGGACGATCGCCTCGGCGATCGCCGCGGGATCCTCGACGACGATACCGCCGACGCCATCCAACCCGATTCCCTCGTTCCCTATCTGCGTTGTGACGACCGGCAATCCGTTTGCCAGCGCCTGCACGATCTTGCCTTTGACACCCGCACCGTAACGAAGCGGAGCGACGAAGACGCGGTGACGGTCGAGCAACGCTTCGAGCTCTTCCACGAAACCGGTCACCTCGACACGCTCATTCGCAAGGCGCCGCACGCGCGCGGTCGGCTCAGCGCCGGCGAGCCTCAGGCGCACGCCGGGAAGGTTGCGCCAGACGAGCGGCATTATCTGCGAGCGGAGCCACTGCGCCGCATCTTCATTCGGCGCGTGCGCGTAGTTGCCGACGAACACGATGTCTTTGCGCTCGCTCCACGC